>JAPKCI010000006.1 GCA_028823035.1 Rubripirellula sp. | reverse complement strand
AGTTTTTCCAAACTCTCAGGTAGTTCGGCATGCACTTCGAGGACTTTTCCGCTCACAGGGCTGTAAAGCGGGCTTACCGCTTTGACCGACTCAACTTCCCCGAACTCCTCACCTGCCGTGAGTTCCCGTCCAACCTCAGGCAGTTCCATATAGACCAGGTCATTTAGTTGCTCCAACGCGAACGCGGAGAGCCCGATCGTACCGAACATTTTCCCGTCTTCTTCCACCAAATCAACCCACTCGTGCGATTCAGCATAGAGCAATTTGGATTCATCACGTGACATCAAAGGAGTCCTTCTAAGAGGGTCATGACTTAGGTCGTTTATAAAACGGCAGTTTGGTTGGTTTTGCACCAACCAACTTGCCCCGAATATCGATTTGGAAGTCGCTGTCGTCGGCTTTTGTACTGTCAACGTAAGCCATTGCGATCGGATGTCCCAGTGTCGGTGATGGGCCCCCGCTGGTCACCTCACCAATGCGCTGTCCCTCGGCATCGAGGACTGGACAACCCTCGCGTGCCGGTCGTTTCCCTTCAGGACGTAAACCGATCCGAACGGTACGCGAACCCCGCTCGGCAATTTCCCGAAGCGCATCGTCGCCCACAAAGGATCTATCCTCGAGATTGCAAGCGAATCGCAACCCGGCAGAAATCGGATCAATCGATTCGCTCAACTCATGTCCGTACAAAGGCATACCTGCCTCCATCCGCAGCGTATCTCTGGCACCCAAGCCCGCCGCCCTGAACCCATCATCGCGACCGGCAAGCAACAAGTTCTCCCAAATCCGATTCGCCTCTTCCGCCCTGACGATCAATTCAAACCCATCTTCGCCAGTGTACCCGGTACGACTCACAATCACCGGTTTGGCAAACTGATCGGTGATCACTGCCCGGTAGTACTTCAAACGTGTTGGGTCGAAGGCAAACAACCGTTTACAAGCCTCCATGGCGCCAGGTCCTTGAACAGCGATCATGGCGGTCAACTCAGTTCGATCCGACATTGTCACAGTGGGGAAATCGTCCAACTGAGGGGTCAGCCACTTCAGGATTTTGTCTCGATTCGAAGCATTTACAACCATCAAATGAAACGGCCGCTGTGATGGAGTTTCAACATGAGAAACTAACACATCATCCAGAATTCCCCCGGCTGCATTGCAGATCAATCCGTACCGCACGCCGCCCAACGGCAAATCCGAAACTTTCCGAGTCAAAACGTGATCCAGAAATTGCTCGCTGCCGTCACCATCAAAACGCAGCCTCCCCATGTGGGAGACATCGAATAACGCTGCTGAATTCCGACAAGCATTATGTTCCGACACAATGGATTCGTACTGAATCGGCATCTCGTAGCCGGCAAAAGGGACCATTTTCCCGCCATTTGCGCGATGCCAAGCATCGAGCGGTGTTTTGGCTAGCTCGGTCGTCATTGAGTATCCAGATCTTCAGTATGGCATTACTTGTGCTATCAGCCTCAAGTCTATCGAAGGCGGTGCAATGGAAAAGCCGGGATCGCAAAGATCACACACCCTGACAGGTCGCTAAACTGTCTGAGATGGTCAAATCCCCTCTTCCTGTTCTTGCAAATGACACCATCAGTGGCGGTGCCCTGGGGCAATGGTGGAGTGAGGAATCTGATGGTCGGATCCTTTGTCAACTCTGCCCACGCGCATGTCGATTGAAACCGGGTGACCGGGGCTTCTGCTTTGTACGGCTGAATCGCGACGGAAAAATGGTGCTGGAAACGTACGGCCGCAGTTCGGGATTCTGCATCGACCCGATAGAAAAGAAGCCGCTCAACCATTTCCTGCCGGGTACACCCGTTCTCAGCTTCGGCACAGCGGGCTGCAATCTGGGTTGCAAGTTCTGTCAGAACTGGGACATCTCAAAAAGCCGTGAAGTTTCCCGAGTCAGTGAGATTGCAGCACCCTTCGATATCGCTCAAGAGGCACTGCGATGGGGATGTCGCAGTGTCGCCTTCACCTACAACGACCCCGTGATCTGGGCAGAGTATGCCCTGGATACCGCAAAAGCCTGTCACGAAATCGGCATCCGTACGGTGGCCGTTACCGCGGGATACTTGACAGACATCGCGCGGCAAGATTTTTTTTCCCGAATGGACGCAGCCAACATTGATCTCAAAGCCTTCACGGAAAACTTCTATTACAAGTTAACCGGTGCCCACCTGTCACCTGTTCTCGATACGATCCGCCATGCCGTCCGCGAGACCGATTGTTGGGTTGAATTGACAAACCTCATCATTCCTGACGCCAATGACAATCCGGATGAATTGAAACGGATGATTGGCTGGATTCTGGACGAAGTGGGTTGCGACGTGCCGGTCCACTTCACGGCATTCCATCCGGACTTCCGAATGCGAGACGTCCCTGCAACCTCCCATGAAACGCTGGCAATGGCCTATGACATGGCTCGCCAGGCGGGCTTGAATTTTGTTTACGTTGGTAACGTTCACGATGTACCCCGACAAAGCACTTATTGCCCCTCTTGCCGGAAACAAGTGATTGAACGGGACTGGCATCAAATTGGTGTGTACGACCTGCAAGAAGACCGTTGTCGTCATTGCAACTATCGGTTGCCCGGCCTGTTCGAAGCCTCGCCGGGTGACTGGGGCCGACGTCGACAACCCATTTCGATTGGCTCCAGTCATTCAGCATCGAAGAATGAACACATTGCCCCACAAATCACAAGCACAACACAGACAGGACCGAACATGGACATCGACAACCAGATTCCTGTGTTAGGGAGTGACCAACTCGAATCCATTCATCGTGCTGCTTGCCATCTTGTCGCCGCAGCCGTGCAGAATCGGTCCGCGGACGTCACGCAGGAACTTGGACCACTCGCTGATCAATTGGTCGCGGGGATCTTTGTCACCTTGAAACGAGGGAATACCCTTCGCGGTTGCTGCGGAATGCAGGGACGTCCAACTCGGCTGTCCGAGGCTCTCGCGGATTCAGCCACACAGACTGCGTTACACGATCCACGAATGGCTCCGGTCACTGCCATCGAACTACCACACTTGACACTTTCCATCTCCATCCTCGGATCACCGCGACCCATTGGGGTAAATGGAGACGATCAGATCCGCGCGATCGAAGTCGGTAAACACGGACTGCGCATACGGCAAAACAACCACGCTGGACTTCTTTTGCCAGTGGTGGCCAAAGAACGTGCCTGGAATGCCCGACAGTTCCTGGATGCGGTTTGCAGCAAAGCAGGGCTACCTCCAGGCAGTTGGAGAAGAGAAGACACCGACGTTGAAATATTCGATGGCATCGATCATACAGCGCCATTCCACAGCCTTCCCGGCAGTCCCAATCACGAGCCACCCGTGGTGGACAAGGAAACCCTACGACAACTTTGCCGGTGGATTCAGTCAAACCTCGATGCGATGCAGGCTGGCGCCACTCCTCTGTATTACGCAACCAATGTGGATGACATGACAGTCGCCGGGGTCGCTCTGCAAATCAGCACTGACCACGATCAGCCAACCGGCTGGATGCACTTGAACGTCAAAGAGGGCATTCCGATGCAATCATCCCTCTTTCAATTAACTCAGTCGGCCGCAAGCAATCTGAAGCAAAGCAACGGGGCAGGGCAGGGCAAAGTTACGCTGGCTGTGTTGTCTCATTTGATTCATCACGGAATGGATACTGAATTCGATGTTCAGGAAGTGCAGCCCAGCAGTCGAGCCATGCTCGCCATGGATCGGAAACGCTGGTCCATCGCGTTCAATACTTCACTCAGTGTCGACAACCTCGTCACCAACACACTGGACGCTGAAAATTTCCGTGCGGGCGGCACCATGATCTATTCGGCAAACTGTGATTGTACAGAAACTGATTTCGCAATTTCTGCGGGACCATCAGCACTCAGGCATGCTCCAGAACGTCCACCTGCGGTGGCTGGCAGCTTCTACCCCGCGAAAGACTCCGAACGTGAACAGCTTGTCGATCAAATCCTGAGTGACCTTGAAAATCAGCAGGAAACCGCGGTCATCCCGGTGCCCGTGAATGCAGCCATGGTTCCGCATGCTGGCTTGCAATACTCAGGCCGAGTTGCGGCGGACGTCTGGCGAAGAATTGAGCTACCCGAGGACATTCTCATCATCGGCCCAAAACATACGGCAGATGGCGTCGACTGGGCGGTCGCGCCCCACAAACAATGGAAGATGTCAGAAGCTTCGATCATGAAGGGCAATCAGGAACTTGCCAGACAGATTGCCGAGAGTGTACCGGGCATGGAACTGGACGCTACAGCACACAGACAAGAACATGGAATCGAGGTCCAGTTACCATTGCTCTATCGCTTGGCGCCCGAATCACAAATCACAGCGATTGCCATGTCCGGAGGAACCGTTCCAGAATTGCGAGCAGCGGCACAGTCACTAGCAGAACTTTTGACAAAACTGGCAACACCGCCAATGATCGTCATCAGCAGTGACATGAACCATTTTGCCGATGACACCGAGAACCGCAGACGTGACGAACTGGCCTTAGATGAACTTGCCGCGTTGAACCCGGAAGGGCTTCTGGAAATCTGTGAGACAGAGAACATCAGCATGTGTGGTCAAATCCCTGCCGCACTCGTCTTACTCACACTGCAATGCATGAAACGCGAATGTCACTATCGAAAAATTGCCTACACAACTTCGGCAGATGTTTCGGGAGATTTTTCTAGAGTAGTTGGCTATGCCGGTTTACTTTTCTAGAGTGAACAGCGTCTATCGAATTCCACTCGCTGTCGTGCTTCTGACTCAGACCGACTGCAATTATTAATTTTCACCCAAAGACTTTGCACCTACCCGAGAAACCGATGTCCGATAAGGTCCTGATCATTATTGGTGATGCCACCGAAACGCTTGACACAATGTACCCCTACTACCGCTTGCAGGAGGCAGGATTTGAGCCGGTTGTAGCCGCTCCAGAAAAACGGCTGTATCAGATGGTCATGCATGAAATAAAACCTGGCTGGACCATTACCAAAGAGTGGGAGGGATACACAATCGAAGCGAACATCGCTTTTGCCGATATCAATCCCGAAGACTACGCAGGAATCCTGTTCAGTGGCGGCAGGGCTCCCGAGTACATCCGCTATGACGAAGATCTCGTGCGATCAACGAAACATTTCTTTGAAACGAACAAACCGGTTGCCAGTGTCTGCCATGGTGTCGAGATTCCCGCCTATGCTGACTGTGTTCGCGGACGTCGCATGGCTACAGTCCCGAAGTGCAAATTCGATCTGGAAGTATGCGGGGGGACGTTCGTCAACGAACCCTGTGTGATCGACGGCAATCTGGTCAGCGGACGCACCTTCCATGACAATGGACATTATGTCGGCCCGTGGATCGAATTGCTTGAACAAGCGAGGCGAGCCAAAGCAATCAACTGAGTCTGACGCAGCGGGAACCAACCATTCTGCCTCCATTCTGTAATACTGTCCGTGCAACGCGGATATTCAGTCAGAATTGTGCGCTGCCCAAGAACAGGCAATGGCACGTAAAGTCATTACATAACCCCGATCTCTGACTACAGAAAAGAAAACGGGGCAAGAGGATAAAGGCGATAAACTGGCCGCATTGTTTTCCGCAGCTTTTCGTACTGAGAGACGCGTGTGCATGGAGGCGTGTGTTTTTGTTATTCTCAAGCGAATTAAGTTCGTATTCCATGCGGGTTTTGGCACATGTCATCCATCTTACCCATCATCGATGCAGGCCTACCAACGGGGATCGTTGAGCCGTTTGCCAAGCGTATGGCGCGGGATGCCAAAACGCTGACCCGAAGCTCGTTGACTGAATTGCAAATCAACCTTGGAAAGCTTTGCAATCAAACCTGTACCCACTGTCACGTTGATGCTGGTCCAACAAAAACAGCCGAAAACATGACGGTTCAAACAGCGGATCGGGTGCTGGCGTTAGCAGTTGTCTGCAAAACACTGAACACGATTGACCTGACCGGCGGTGCCCCTGAACTCAACCCAAATTTCCGCAAATTTGTATCTCGATTCCGCGAACGCGGGCTGAATGTAATTGACCGCTGTAATTTAACAATCCTCTCGGAACCCGGCCATGAAGATCTAGCGGACTTCCTCGCCTGTCATCAGGTAGAAGTTGTTGCATCGTTGCCATGCTATCTGGAGGACAACGTCGATTCACAGCGTGGATCAGGTGTCTTCGAACGAAGCATCCAAGGGCTGAAAAAACTCAATGCTCTGGGATACGGGCGTCCCAACAGCGAACTCAGACTGAATCTTGTGTTCAATCCCACGAGCCCCTCGCTGCCGCCGGACCAGCAGGGTCTGGAACAGGACTATAAGCTGGAACTCAAAAAGCGGTACGATATCGAATTCAACCAGTTGCATGCCATCACTAATATTCCGATCAAGCGTTATGCCAAGTTTCTACGTAAACTTGGAGTGCTTGATGATTACATGCAGATGCTGGAAACGTCTTTCAATCCGCAAGCAGCCAGCCTCGTGATGTGCCAAAGCATGCTCTCCATCGGTTGGGATGGGCAATTGTTCGATTGCGATTTCAATCAGATGCTAGGGATGCCGGCTGCCGGAAATTCTGAGCAAACAGTATGGAATATCGAATCGTTCGACAAATACATTCACCAGCGTATCGCAGTCGCTGACCATTGCTACGGTTGCACTGCCGGAGCCGGCAGTAGCTGCGGTGGTGCAGTCACCTGAAACAGATCCCGAACCAGAACCAACATTGACATGTCCAATACACTTGATACTGAAAACGCGGTCCGTGAACGTTACTCTGCAGCGGCCAAGCAACGCGAAGTCGAACTCTGCTGTCCGGTTGATTACGACACGCAGTATCTGAAAGTTATCCCGCAGGAAGTCATTGATCGTGACTATGGGTGCGGCGATCCATCTAAGTATGTGTTGCCGGGTGAAACAGTCCTCGACTTGGGAAGTGGCGGGGGGAAAATCTGTTTTATCGCAACTCAGGTAGTTGGTCCGGAGGGAAAAGTCATCGGTGTCGACATGAACGACACCATGCTGGACCTTGCCCGTCGTAGCCAGACGGAAGTCGCTGCCCAAATTGGTTACGACAATGTGCTTTTCCACAAAGGAAAGATCCAGGACATGGCAATCGACCGAGATCGAGTCGATGCGTATCTCGTAGAACATCCAGTCATGCACGAGGCTGGGCTGCGGGAACTCGAGACAATGCTTACTAAAATGCGGCGTGAAACGCCGATGATTGCCGATAACTCCATCGATGTTGTGGTCAGTAACTGCGTCCTGAACCTTGTTGATGCGACGGAAAAAAAACAGTTATTCGAGGAAATTTTCCGTGTTCTGAAACCTGGCGGAAGGGCTGTGATCAGTGACATCGTGAGCGATGAATTCGTGCCCGAGCACCTACAAAATGACCCTGAACTATGGAGCGGATGCATCTCGGGAGCTTTCCAGGAATCTGAGTTCCTGAAGGCGTTTGAACGCGCTGGTTTCTACGGTATCGAGATACCAGTGTTACAGCATCAGCCATGGCAAACAGTCGAAGGCATTGAATTTCGTTCAGCAACGGTCATTGCCTACAAAGGTAAAGAGGGACCGTGTGACGACTACAACGACGCTGTTATTTATCGCGGTCCATTCGCAAAAGTATTTGATGATGATGGGCATGTTTTCCGGCGTGGTGAGCGAACAGCAGTGTGCCGCAACACGTTCACGATCATGACCCGGGCTCCCTATTCCCAAAACTTTATTCCCGTGCCACCTCACCAACCAATCAGCGATGCCAAGCCAATGCTCTGCAGCGGTGAACAACGCTCGCCCAAAGTCACCAAAGGGAAGAACTACAAACTAACGGTTGTTGGTGAGGACTGCTGCGAGACAGGCGACTGCTGCTGACTCGTCACCGCAGAGTAAACTGCTTGATCACGCACGATTGTGACCAAACGGAGTTACGGTAGTGCAACAACATGTTCGTGCAGAACAACTGCCAATCAGACCGTTCAACGGGCCAGCAGTTCAATCCTACAGACGAAAGGTATTTTCTTTCGAAATTTTTCCTTCGCCAGCGATCACTCTTGGCTGGCGTTGGCCAGAACCTGTCGCCCTGATCAAGTGAAGTTCTCGACCACTCCGACGCCTTGCACTCCAGATTCTCGGAGACGATAGGAAAACTCATTGATCGCCACAGAATCCGTGCGTGTCATGTCCCGCACAATGATTGCACTGTCCACAGCGGACGCACATTGATGAATCTGGACTGATTGGGAAGTAGGTCCGTCAAGAATAACCAGTTCGAATTTGTCTTTCAAAAGTTCAACCAGTTGAACGACCTCGTAGCCTGTGGCTGCATTTTCCCCCGCTGGCGGCATCAACGGTATCAGCGTCACGCCATCTTCCACTGCATGAACAGCGACTTCCTTAATTGGTAATCCGGCTCTTATCGTATCGACCCATCCGTACTGGAGTTCTAAGCCAAGCTCGTCGGCCAACGTAGGCTGGTCAGCGTTCGCATCGACAAGAGCAACGCGTATACCCGAAGCAGCCGCAGCCATGGCTAGCCCGACTGCAACACTGCTACGTCCCTCACCAGCCTTGGTGCTCGTGACGATCACGCTATTGAGCCCTGACTCGACAGCTTCCGAAATTCGCTCAGCAATTTGCTGAAATAGTGTTCCTTCAAAGAACAGGTCTGCGACAGTCGTGGGAACATCAAGGACATCAACCTCCCAAACGGCTTGGAAGGGAATGATGCTGGCCTGAGAATTGGCTTGACCATCCAAGAATGTCAGCGGATCGAGAGACGTATCGTGAGCAATCGATTCTGACTGAGCACCCGGCAAATCTTCGGTGCTGGTACTTGGGGTAAGAGTGGGGTTTTCCTCAACAACATCTTTCGATGGTGACTGAGCAGACACGTTCTGGATAGGTTCAGCGAACGGGTTTTCAATGATGGGTTCCGAAGCTGCGACATCCTGTCGCTGATCAGGAACGCTTTGGGCCGCACGAACATCAAACTGCTGCTCAGCGCTGTGGTCCAGATTGCGAAGGTCTGGAAAAGCATCGGCAGTACGACCGTGATTCGCCTGTCGCATACCTTGCAACACATCCTCGGGAGGAATGTTGCTGATCTCACCATGCACAAAGCTCGCTGCATCGGTGAACGTAGAAGCGTATGCGTTCTGAATGCGGGCAACGAGATCAGTTGCCTCGGTTGAATTCAAAGGGTCGTCTGTCTGAGTCGTTGGGCACACCGCTCCCGCCTCACCGATCACTCCCGGTACAGGCGTCTTTTCATTGGCAACATCCGGGCTGAACTCGTTGTCAGCAGCCGGTGGACCAGATAGCGGCTGGAAACCGGAGGCCGCCTCGAGGTGTGGCCTTGGAATCCCGTTTTCGGCATAGTCAGCCCGTGACACCTGCTCCGCGAGATGATCGACCCAGACGCGATCAGTCGACGCAACTGACTGATCGAGGTGCAATCCGCCGAATTCAGAGTCATTCGAATTGCCCCCATTTATTACCTGATCAGGCTTGAGCGGGGCTGCAACAGGTTCGGTATTACTGCCCTTTTCCGTAACGTCCCCTTCTGTACACAGCGGTTCGCTGGCGGGCCGTCTTCGGGAAAAGGCTTTCACAAAAGCTTGATCACTCATGACAAACGGAATCAGTTAGAAGGTGATGGATAGCCGGCGTTGGCCGCAGTACCCGCTGAAACATTCGGAAAATATTTTGACCAGTCAGTAATTCCGGCTGGTGTGGCTGTTTGGCGATACTGCAGAGACTCGGTTGCGGGGACAACAAGCTCATAGCCTTCAGGCTGTCCGGTTTGCCTTCGCGTGTTGGGAACTCCCGAAATAGTGGTCCCACGATTTGCAGCGACGCTTGTCGGCGGGAGTATCGCAGCCGCGCGGGACTGTTCGAACTGCACGCCCGGGATCCCTTCGTTCGCTGGCTGACCAAGCTCATTCTGCAAGAGTGCAACCGACGGGGAACTGCGGGTTACAAAAGGCTGACTCAGGTCCGCGCCGCTTGCACTCAATCCGGCAACCGACCCAGAGTCTGCTGAAGCAATCTCGGAATCAACGTAGCTGTCGGATACTGTCGCGTCTGATCCGAGACTGGGATCCCTGACGAATTCGTGCGCCGGCAGGTTAATTTCCTCATCGGTGCTGTACTCAAGCCAGTCATGACTATCAGCCAGAGATGAATCAACCCCGTCCTCTTTACGAGCGCCATTTGTGTACAACGCCGCAACAACGACTAATAAGAGCAGGCCCACAACAACCCCATGGGAACCGATCGAGTCCATCCAAGAACGTCCTGCTGGACTGTTTTGAGACTCAACCGCGTCAGAGGATGCCGTTTTCTTTGAATAATGAGAGATAGAGTCGCAGTTGATGCGATTGGACTTAGCCGTTGCCGGAGTATCCAAGCTATCCACCACGGCTGGTGGTGCTGGAAACCTTGAATCGTCCTCGTTGCGATCCTGAATTTCCAATTCAGCGGATGACTGATGCTGAGCCGGAGCGGCGGAGGAAATTGCATTTCCAAACGGCATTTCCGCAACAATATCGGGGGAATCTGACTCTGAAGAGGGTGATGCAGGCTGCTGGCTCGCGGTTACTCCCCTCGAGAAAGTCCCCGCTGTGCGTAGATTCGGTAGCTGAAACAGGGTGGGCGGTAAGGCACTCGAACAACGACCCTGCTGGGCGTGGTCGGCGTTTCCTTCCTGGAAAGGCGGCCTATTTCCCTCATCTGGCCATTTTGGCGAGACGGTCATGCGATCTTCCTGGATGGTCGGATGTTGATTGGCGGAAACCGAAAGAACGGCGTCGCGAACTAGCCCGCGAGAACCACACTTTTCCTAGATCGGAAAGCACTTGTTCGATCTTGAGGAAACTGCGGAATAGCCAAACTGAGACGATGAGGCAAGATTGAATATGAATATGGCTCAGATATCGGGTTGTTAAGCAGGACATTGACAACGAAACTACGGTCGAATTCGAGATACCTTGTGCGTGAAACTGGCCCCAGAATGCTCCAAGCAGAAACCGACCTGTCCCTCATTTCCCACCTGATCCGCGAGAGAATCCTGCTTCTGGATGGTGCCATGGGCACCATGATTCAGCGACTAAAACTTGACGAGGCGGCTGTCCGTGGGGATAGATTCGCGCAACATCACAAGGATCTGAAGAACTTTTCGGACATCCTTTGCCTGACGCATCCCGAAAAGATCACGGGGATTCACCACGCCTATTACGAGGCGGGCAGTGACATTGTGGAGACGAACTCTTTCGGAGCATCGCCCGTGGGCATGGTCGAGTTCGATTTACCGCTGGAACTGGTGGACGAGATCAACCACGCTGCGGTTGCCTGTGCTCGCAAGGCCGCTGATGAGTGGACCGAGCGAACCCCCGACAAACCCCGTTTTGTTGCTGGATCAATTGGTCCCACTACCAAACAGACAGCAATTAGCACCAATGTCGATGATCCGGCTCACCGCGACACCACGTTCGAGGAAATGCGGGATAGCTATCGAGCACAGATTGAATCTCTGGTGACTGCTGGGGTGGACATTTTGCTTCCCGAAACGGCGATCGATACGCTCAATCTGAAAGCCTGCCTTTTTGCCATTCAAGATTTCTTCGACGCCGGCGGCAAACGCATTCCGGTCATGGTTAGCGGGACCTTTGATCAAGGGGGAAGGACATTTGTCAGTGGCCAGAGCGTAGAAGCATTCGTGACCTCTCTTGCGCACTTCCCAATGTTGTCCATTGGAATGAATTGCGCACTTGGGCCCGATGTGATGAGAGCTCATATCGAAGAAATGTCGCAGTCAACCTCACTTGCTGTCAGTTGCCATCCCAATGCCGGTCTGCCGAACGACATGGGTGAATTCGATCTCGGCCCTACCGCAATGGCAGACATCGTCGGCGAGTATGCGGACAACGGCTGGATCAACATTCTTGGCGGCTGTTGCGGAACCACACCTGACCACATTCGTGCGATGGAATCCCGCGTCCGCGGATTGAGTCCCAAGCAGGAAACAACCGGACCTGTCTGGACACGACTGTCCGGGCAGTTGCCAATGGTCATGCGGCCCGAGATACCATTCACAATGGTTGGTGAAAGAACCAATGTCACGGGAAGTCGCAAGTTTGCACGCTTGATCCGTGAAGAGCTTTACGAAGAGGCAGTTGAAGTCGCTCGCGAGCAGGTTACGAACGGTGCTACGATCATTGACATCAACTTCGACGATGCATTGCTCGATGGCGCTGAAGCAATGACGCGTTTTCTGCGATTGATATCCGGGGACGATATTGTTGCTGCGGTTCCCACCATGATTGACAGCAGCAAGTGGGAAGTGATCGAAGCAGGATTACAGAACACTCAGGGTAAAGCGATCGTCAATTCGATCTCAATGAAGGATGGCGAAGCCACCTTCATTGAACGTGCCCGTCTGGTACGGCAATACGGTGCTGCAGCTGTCATCATGGCGTTTGACGAGCAAGGTCAGGCAGCTGACGAGGACAACAAAGTCCGAATCTGCAAACGTGCGTACGACCTGCTGGTCAAAGAGGTTGGTTTCCCCCCGGAAGACATCATTTTTGATCCGAATATTTTGACGGTCGCGACAGGAATTGAAGAACACGACAACTATGCTGTTGACTTCATCAATGCGGTCCGCCGAATCAAGAAAGAATGTCCGGGCGCGAAAACCAGCGGCGGGGTGAGCAACATCAGCTTCAGCTTCCGGGGCAATGATCGTGTTCGTGAAGCGATGCACAGTTCGTTCCTGTTCCATGCAATCAAAGCTGGTCTGGACATGGGAATCGTGAACGCTGGACAACTGGAAGTCTACGAAGAGATTCCAAAGGATCTACTGGAACATGTCGAAGATGTTCTGCTGAATCGTCGATCCGATGCCACCGACCGACTTCTCGATTTTGCCGCAACAGTGAAGGGAAGTGGGAAGAAAAAGAGCGGAGAAGACCTGAGCTGGCGTGAAAATCCCGTAGCGCACCGCATGCAACATGCCTTGATCAAGGGAATCGACAAATACATTGTCGAAGACGCCGAAGAGGCTAGGCAGAAATTTGATCGCTGCCTGCAGGTGATCGAGGGCCCCTTGATGGATGGCATGCAAATCGTTGGCGACCTCTTCGGTGAAGGAAAAATGTTCCTTCCGCAAGTGGTCAAATCAGCCCGGGTGATGAAGAAAGCGGTCGCCTATCTTGAACCCTTCATGGAAGAAGAGAAACTCGCAGCAGGACTGGAGGCCAGTTCATCACGCGGAAAATTCCTGATCGCAACCGTCAAGGGTGATGTTCACGATATCGGTAAAAACATTGTGGGCGTTGTGCTGCAGTGCAATAATTATGAAGTCATCGATTTGGGTGTCATGGTCGCCACCGACACCATCCTTGAAGAGGCAAAAAAACAGAATGTCGATATAATCGGACTCAGCGGGTTGATCACTCCGAGTCTTGACGAAATGGTCCACGTCGCACGTGAAATGAAGCGTAAGGAACTCAAACTTCCGCTGCTTGTTGGGGGCGCCACAACCAGTGCCAAACACACTGCCGTCAAGATTGCACCGGTTTATCCCGGACCGATTGTCCACGTGCTTGATGCGAGCCGCAGTGTCAATGTGGTTGAAAAATTGCTCAACAAGGACGCTCGCGATACGTTCATCCAAGCCAATTCAGAAGAACAGGAAAAACTGGTTGCTGGCTACCAAGCTAGAACACAGAAATTGGTACCCTACGCGAAGGCACTCGAAAAACGTTTCGCCACCGATTGGCAAACCACCACAATCAACGAACCGTGCTTTACTGGCACGCGTGTCTTGGCAGATTTCCCATTATCGAAAATTCGACCATACATCGATTGGTCACCGTTCTTCATGACATGGGAACTAAAAGGAAAATATCCTCGCATTTTCAATGACGAAACCGTCGGTGAACAGGCAAAGGAACTTTATAAGGATGCGAATGACTTGCTCGATCAGATCATCCACGACAAGTCGTTGCAGGCTAACGCTGTCTACGGATTTTGGCCGGCAGCGAGCGATGGCGATGACATCATTCTTTTTACAAATGAATCACGCAACGAGGAATTGAGCCGATTCCACACCTTGCGTCAGCAGTGGGAACGCCGTGGACAAAAGGACTATCGCTCACTGGCGGATTATGTCGCCCCGATTGACAGCGGCCGCAAAGATTACATCGGCGGGTTTGTCGTCACAACGGGCTTGGGTGCGGATGTATTGGCCGGTAAATACAAAGCAGATCTGGATGATTATACAGCCATCATGGTCCAGGCAGTGGCTGATCGCCTGGCTGAAGCGTTCACCGAGTTGATGCATGAGAAAGCGAGACAGGACTGGGGATTCGGTACTGATGAGAGTCTTAGCAAAGAAGAGTTGATTGCCGAAAAATATCGCGGCATTCGACCCGCAGCTGGTTACCCCGCGTGCCCGGATCATACCGAAAAACGGACACTCTTCGACCTCTTGCAGGCAGAACAGAACGCAGCTGTCGAGCTGACAACAAGCTTCGCGATGTTCCCAGGTGCAAGTGTCAGCGGTTTGTACTTTGGCCACCCGGCATCACGCTATTTCGCAGTCGATCGGATTACCCGGGATCAAGTTGAATCCTACGCGAAACGCAAGGGTCGACCGATCGACGAAATTGAGCGATGGCTGGGCCCCAATCTCGCCTATGACCCTGATTGACCTTTATGGGTCACAAATAAAGTCCTGCGTGCTAATGCGAACAATGCTGGGAACCACTGCAAGCCGCGACGGAACAGGGCAGGGTAGCGGGCTATTACCGAGCCGAGATTGGCAAGAACATGTGCCAGTTGTAATCACCGGGCAACTCACGACTGGATACCAACTCAAGGTGCACCACTCGGCGGTGGAATCGTGTGTCACGATGGGCGGCCAAACTAGCGTGCAGCAAGAGAGGACGCATGGCGAGAACATCACCCGCCTGGCACTGGATGATTTCTGTGTTCCCCTGCTGTTCTACAGATCCATCCCGATGTGATTGGGGCACAACCATCAGGGGACCGTTATCTTCTCGCATGGGATCCAAATGTAAACGCAGTGTCAGCATGCTGTGCAACAGAGACTCGGTCGCCTCAACATGGGGAACTCCCGCCTTTCGAGTTGGCTTGGCAAAAGGTTTGACCGGATCACAGTGTGCTGCCACTGCGATGGTCTTGTCGCGGTGCATCGGCAGCGACCAGCCACTGCCCGGTGGCTTGTCAAAGTAAAGTGCCCGCACGATCCCCGCCTCAGAACCAAGACATTGTTCCACAAGCAAGCTCACATCAGGACACCCGGTGATCACCTTCCACCCATTCCAGACGGACAACAAGTTGCGGCCGCCCACCAACCCGCCCCGCTTGCTCTCGATGGGCCCCTCGGACATCGAAGACAACGCCGATTCCAATTCATTGACAACAGCGAGACATTCCTGACCATCAAGTACTTGGTCAAGAACTGCAAACCCTTGATTTCGTAGATCCATACGAGGCCCCCCGTCCCCCAATGTCTTCAACATCGCACTTCAGAATACTGGGTCAAAGACCCGTATGCGTCAAAAAACTCTCCCGATGATTGCTTGACACCAATCATTTCCACTCAAAATTTTGGGCAAACGAACGTTGCAGATCATCCCGTAAACCGCTTTGGTGTTCCAAACCGAGTCTGCCGCGAACCTTACCCGGGGACTGAGTGTCACTTCCAGCAGCGGTAATTTGTAAAAGAGTCGCTGATCTCAATTTCGGGCATTCCGATTTGCCCAGTCTCTCCATCGTCGAATGATGGTCTTCTCAATCACCCCTCCGGTTGCCCCGGTCAAAAACGGCCTTTTCTCTGCCATTTTGCTGGCCGTGCAGTGCAATGCACTTCGCGGCCCGGTCCAAGATTGAATCAAATCGGATATGTTTTCAAACATGGATATAACAACAGAATTGGCCGATCGCGTGATGCGATTGATCGTTTCGGCCGATTATCGGCCCAGCAAGCCAAAGCAAATTGCAAACGAACTTAAGCTTACCCCCGACGAGTCTCGAGAACTGCGTCGAGTCATCAAGCAGTTGGTCTTGGAAGGAAGACTGCTGTATGGTTCCAATCATCTTGTGGTCAGCGTCGGAGCCATTGGTGGACCAAGCGACTCGATCCGTGGGACATTCCGGCGAGCGATGGGCGGCGGCTTCGGCTTCGTCCGTCCCAATCATGCTGAAGATGATGCTAACATGCCCGAGGATGTTTTCATCCCTGCCGGGTGCACCGGTGGTGCGATGGAAGGCGACTTGGTCAACATCGACATACGCCCGAGTCGCAAAGGTGGGAATGAAGGACGTGTCACCGAGGTGCTGCAGCGCGCCCGCCGACAGTTCACCGGTACCTTTCGGAATGTCGATGGCAAAGCAACCGTCTTTCTTGATGGAACGCACTACGAAGAACCTCTCAGTGTTGGCGACATTCGTGGTTTGCCACTGACCAACGACGACAAATTATTTGTCGAAATCGTTGAGTACCCGGATGAGAGCGGGGTTGGTGGAGAAGCTGTCATTCTTGAGCGACTTGGCAGTAACAGGAATCCGGCGATCGACACGCTCACAATCGTGCGTCAGTACGCACTACCCGATACCTTCCCGGAACCAGTCCTTGAGGAGGCAAGAAAGCAGGCGGATGCTTTTAATGATGACGAAGTGCCGAAAGATCGTCGTGATTTTACCGACATGCACACGATCACAATTGACCCACTCGACGCACGGGATTTCGATGATGCAATCTCACTGCAGCGTGAAGAGGGACGTTGGCGACTCTGGGTGCACATTGCAGATGTGAGCCATTTTGTTCCACTCGGCAGCACGGTTGACGAAGAAGCCCGCAAGCGTGCCACCAGTGTTTATTTGCCCGATCGGGTGATCCCGATGATCCCTGAAATCATCAGCAACCATCTGGCGAGCCTCCAGCCAAGCCGAATTCGACTTGTAAAAACGGTTGAGATTGAAATCCAAGATGATTTAACGATCACGCACACGGAAGTTCACAACGGTGCGATTCACAGTGACATGCGACTCAACTATGAGCAGGTAGACAAATTCCTCGCGAGTCCCGAATCGCACGTTGAGAAATGGGGATCCTCCATCTGCGAACTACTCAAGGGGATGCACAGCCTGGCGATGCAAATGCGGAAAGCCAGATTCGCAGGGGGGGCGCTGTCCATGGACATGCCCGACATTAAACTGGAACTCGACAAGAGTGGCAAAGTGCGAGGAGCCCATCGGGTCGAGCACACCGAGAGCCATCAGATTATCGAAGAATTCATGTTAGCTGGTAATCAAGCTGTTTCAACATGGCTGGATGACATGCAACTGAACCACCTTCACCGAATCCATCCCCCACCAGATCGTCGCAAGCTCCGACAACTTTCCAACTTTGTCAAGGACCTGGGCATCGATATTGGCACGGTCGAAAGCCGCTTTGAAATCCAAAAAGTGCTCGACGCAGTGAAAGGTACTCCGCTGGAAGACGCGGTTAATTTCGCAGTCCTCAAGAGCATGAACAAGGCCGTTTACGCACCGCAACTCGAAGGCCACTACGCCCTCGACATGGAACACTACTGCCACTTTACCAGCCCGATCCGCCGGTACCCCGATCTGACCGTTCATCGACTTGTGCAGAAGATACTGGATAAAAAACCAACGCCAGATGACGCATTCGCGTCACTTGTAAAACTGGGCCATCACTGCAGCGACATGGAACGTAACGCGGCAGCCGCCGAACGCGAACTGATTGCACTGAAACTTTTGCACTTCCTCAACAAGCACCTTGGTGAAACCATGGAAGCGGTGATCAGCCGCGTCTTTGCTGATGGAATCCATGCCCGCTGCGTGAAGCTGCCCGTGGACGGATTCATTCCCATCACCACTCTACCCAAAGACCAATACCGCTTTGAGCGACGCGGGCAAATGATCAGCGGTTTTGTACAAGGCAACCGTTTTCGTCTCGGCGACTTGCTGACTGTAAAAATATCCAAGGTCGACCTTCAAGACCGCCAACTCTATCTGGATGTGGTAAAAAATCACACAGCCCGCAACGAGTCAGCCCCCGCTAATCCCAAATCATCCAAGCCCGACTACAAGACCAAGCGGCAGAAGGATCGTCGTGACAAACGAAAAAAGAAGAAAAAAAGATAGTCAGCCATTGTTCAGCGTCAGGCAGCCTGACACTGATCTGTAATCATGCAAGTCGGCATTTCTGACTCATCGCTGCTGTGAGTCCCTAAGAATCGCATTGTTAAAACAGGCCGTGAAACGAGGTAACGACCGCGTCAGAACCTCAACCCAGCCAACAGGACCAGTCACGGGGTGCCGGATATATGGGCCAGCACCACATGGAATACCCGATCTCGCAACTCACCGACTTCGTGGGCAATTAGACTGGTAGGACGGTTCTTGTTTCACCCCGCAGGCGGTATCCAAATTGGTGAGAAAACTACTCGTACTAATCCTTCTGCTGCTGATCGCGGCAAAAACCGGAGCGATCCTCCTTAAGGGGCCAGTACCCATCGAACGTGATGCGTTCGGCTACTGGCAACTTAGCGCATCGGTGCTGGAGGGTGATGTCCTGATGTTCCAGGAACCGATTGCGTATCGAACTCCGGTCTATCCATGGTTCCTGGCCATGCTTCGATTCCTGAGCGGTCCTCGCACATTGCAGGTTCTGGCAGTAGTGCAAGGCCTGTTTTCTGTTGGCTCTCTGATCATTGCAGCGTCCATTGCAACACGCATTACCAAGCTACCCAAAGCTTTTTCGCTGACATTGATCGTCTGCTTACCTGCCGTCTCGAGCCTCGTCTTTGATGCCGCCGTCTTATCCGAGTCTCTGTTTGTTTTTGTGTTCATGCTGAACCTTCTGGCGATTCTTGATTATGCCAAATACGGTACCGCAAAACGGTCAGCATGGGTCGGAGCGACATTCGCGATCACGCTTCTGACCCGGCCCATTGTCATACTGATATGGATACCTCATCTCTTTTTCCTGTTACTCATCCACCTACGAAAAAACGGCAGACTCCGCAGTCTGTCGATGACAACGATTCTGTTTCGAAGGCGGGTCTACCACATCCTGCTTGCTGGTTTGGTCGTCGCGGGTTGCATTACCCCTTGGCTGATGCGGAATCAGATTCTTTTTGGCAGCCCGTTCCTGACTGAATTCATTGGCAGAAATGTCTGGATTGTGACATTCAACGACGGTTCTGGCGCTGGACTTGAAATGCCTTCAAGTGAAACGGCAAAAAGATTGGCGAAACGACTGAAAGATGTCGATGCTGCTGACCAATGGAAAAATTCTTGGCAAGTTTCCAATGCACTGGTTCGCTCTGGACTCAACGATGCTGAGGCAGATCGGATCATGAAGCAGGTTGCTGTCGAAGCAGTGCAGACAGACAGTAATTTTTTTGCATTCAAGGCATTCAGGAGAGTTGTCAATTACTGGCGGTGCGCAGCAACCGACCTGCCGCTACAAGGACTGTCGACAGATGCATTTCATGGGCAGCAAACCTGGCAACACTCTATTCCGTTGGTAGACTGGGCTCTCAAATACCGCATGAGCCAATCTGTGATACTCAACACTTTGCTATTGAGTGGACTCGCCTTCAGCGTCGTGCTTCTGATTGTCAATTACCCCACGCGACCCTATGGAATTTGGATTGCATCCATGCTGGCGTACTTTTCTCTCGTGACGGGGATACTGGAAATACCAGATTATCGCTACCGCATCGTGGTCGAACCAATGGTCGCACTTACGTTTGGATCAGCTATTTCGATACTGCTGTCACGCTATCGAACAGTGGCCGAAGTCACGAGCAGCGTCTGATCCATCGAACCACTTCAAAAAGAGTGCGTAATGGTCCACGAGGTCTCGAATCACCCAATCCAGATACCAGTCACACTTTAGTTTTTACTTCTCCCGCTCCCATTCGCAGCAATGAAGATGCCGGCAACATGAGTGAATCTCCCGAGCTATCCGTCGTCATGCCATGCCTGAATGAAGCTGACACCGTTGGAATCTGTGTTGAGAAAGCGGTTCGAGCGATGCGTGAACATGGCGTTGATGGTGAGGTTGTCCTGGCCGACAACGGCAGCACGGACAATTCGAAAGCGATCGCGGAATCGATGGGAGCGAGAACCGTGGATGTTGCCGAACCTGGCTATGGTGCCGCATTGATGGGTGGCATCGAGGCAAGTCGTGGAAAGTATGTCATCATGGGCGACTGTGACGACAGTTACAACTTTCTGGAAATCCCGGCCTTTGTTGACCAACTCCGCAAAGGTGCCGATCTGGTGCAAGGCTGTCGTTTACCTCGTGGCGGTGGACGGGTGTTACCCGGCGCCATGCCGTTTCTGCACCGCTGGTTTGGGAATCCTGTGTTGTCATGGCTGGTTCGCCTGATGTTCCGCATTCCAATTCATGACGTTTATTGCGGCATGAGAGGCTTCACAAGAGACCTTTACCAACGCTTGGACCTGCGGTCTCCGGGCATGGAATTCGCAACGGAAATGATCATCAAGAGTGGTCTCCATCAAGCCAGCATGACGCAGGTTCCGATCACCTTGCACCCAGATGGTCGGCGGGAACATGGTCCGCACCTGCGCACCTTTCGCGACGGCTGGAGGACGCTACGGCTGTTTCTGGTATTCAGTCCAAAATGGACCTTCTTTCGCCCGGGCCTGTTACTGATGTTCCTCGCCTTGCTCGGCTACTCATTGGCGTTGCCGCAGATTCGCATTCTAGGTGCGGCGTTGGACGTACACACCCTTCTGATTGCCAGTCTAGCCGGTTTGATGGGATGGCAATGCATCCTGTTGGCAACACTTGCACAGATCTTCGCCGCCCGGGAAGGAATGAGGCCCGCACTGCCCAGACTGGAAAAAGTGACGGTTGAAAATGGCATTGGATTCGGTCTGTTCATGTCAGCGATTGGGATCGCGTTGATTGTGGCGGTGATCTTCCAGTGGTGGAACGGTGGCTTCGGAGAATTGGAATACTCGCGCACAATGCGGTTGGTAGTACCAGGCGTAACGCTGGTAGCGATTGGCTTTCAGACTGCCATGGCGTCGCTGATGGCCGGAGTCCTGAGAATGCAGCGCCGTTCAGGTTCCTCATCAAGATCCAAGTGATCGCCCTCTTGAAGTACCTCCGATTTCATTACGACATCCATGCACGAAACCAACGCCAGTAACAAAAGCACACAGAAGATTAAACGCCACATCGAGTCGGGTGAAGTCTGTTGTGATCCCGCATGGGAAGATGCGTACAAACGCTTTGAAACCCCGAACGAGGAAATCAACAAATTCATCAAGCGACTGAAAGCCTTTGGACTGCAAGATCGCCCAAAAGACATGCGAGTTGTTGAATTGTTCTGCGGACGAGGGGGAGGTCTGGTGGCTCTACAACGCCTTGGCTTTACCAACCTGGATGGCGTGGACCTGTCAGAAACACTACTGCGGCAAAACCAGAACGAGGCCAGACTGCATCTCGCGGACTGTCGCAGCTTGCCCTTTGATAACGATTCCATTGACGCAGTGGTTGTCCACGGTGGCTTACATCACTTGCCGTACTTGCCCGAAGATTTGGAAGCAGTTCTCAAAGAAGCACACCGGGTGCTCAAATCGAGTGGCACTTTTCATGCTGTCGAGCCATGGCTGACACCATTTCTGCGTTTCGTTCATGTGGTAGTCGAGAATCACTGGGTGCGGAAGTTTTACGACAAAGGTGATGCGCTTGCAGTAATGATCGAACACGAACGTGAAACGTACGAGCAATGGCTTCATCAGCCAGATACCATCCGCAGACTACTTGATCGTTTCTTTGTGGCCAGGACGAATCAGGCAGCCTGGGGAAAAATCCAATTCACCGGGATCAGGAAAGCAACACCCGACATGGGGCAATCAAGTTCTTGAATCCAAATTCATCAGCAAAAACTCACGCGAGAGACACAAACGGTAAATCAAACGCGGTAGCCACCGCTTCATTTGTCGTCTGGTGATTATGAATATTGATTGAACCGACCAATGGGCGGCAACCGGAAAGGGCTTGATCCAACCCAAGGTCGGCAAGACGAATGACCCAACTCAATGTTGCATTGCACAACGCATAGGTGCTCGTTCGTCCCACAGCCCCGGGCATATTGGCAACACAGTAGTGTACGACTTCATCAATCACATAGGTGGGGTCGCTGTGGGTTGTCGGGCGACTGGTTTCAACACACCCACCCTGATCGACTGCAACGTCGATGACAACGCTACCCTGTTTCATCAAACGCAAGTCTTCGGCTCGTACCAAACAGGGAGCCTTGGCACCTGGAATCAGAACCGAACCAATCACCAAGTCAGCCCGTCGCAGTTGCTCAATCACGGTATGTCGGTCGCTATAGAGCGTATTGACGTTTGCTGGCATCACATCGTCGAGATATCGGAGTCGATCCAAATCCACATCGAGGATAGCAACATCCGCTTGAAAGCCAGCCGCGATGCGGGCGGCATTCGCCCCAACCACACCACCACCCAAAATCGTGATATGAGCCGGTGCAACGCCGGGCACACCACCCAGCAGGATTCCTCGGCCCATCTGGGGTCGCTCAAGATACTTGGCTCCCTCCTGAATACTCATGCGTCCAGCGACTTCGCTCATCGGGGTAAGCAGGGGCAAACGGCCGTGAGCATCCCTGAGGGTCTCATAGGCGAGACAGGTCGCCCCTGAATCAATCATGGCCAGGGTCAACTCACGACTTGCAGCAAAATGAAAGTAGGTGAACAGCATCTGTCCAGATCGAATGAGTTTGAACTCTGACGCTTGCGGTTCCTTTACCTTGATCACCAAATCGGCACGTTGGAATACATCCTGCGCTTCAGAAACCAACTCGGCTCCAGCCCGCAAATAATCATGATCGGCGATTCCCGACCCCAAGCCCGCTCCTGCCTCGACGAGGACCTGATGACCTCGCCCCACTAAATCTTCGACACCAAATGGTAGCATGGCCACTCGATATTCATCTGTCTTGATCTCTGTTGGAACACCGATAATCATTCGCTAGCTCATGAGTCTGGAGTCAGTTTCAACTTTTAAAGACGATCGTCGGAAATGGCGCGTGCATCCCGTGACAATATCTCCAACATCACACTTAATCTATCCTGCAACTGCACCATCAGCGGATCATCTCGGTCTCTGGGAGCCTTCTCCGCGGGCACCCTGATCGCTTCACCAAACTGTATCACTGCCCGTAACGGCACGCTGCAAGACGCTTTTCCCAATAATGCATCCTGCATGCCTTGAATCGTTTCCACAATTCGCGTGTCAGTGACCTGATCAGCCTGCAGATATGACTCCGGAGTGGACACCATTTCCTGGACGAGGTCCGCTGCGACCACGTCCTGCTTTAATTGTATGTGTTCGTCAGGTTCAATAGTTGCATCGCTCTGGAAGAACCGCGCCGAAACAACTGAACGAATGACCCGCACACGGTTGCGAATATCATCGTCCTTTGATTCAAGCTCAAGTCTGGACTCAATTCGCAGCAAGATGTTGGCAATCAACGCATCGCGTCTTTGGGTCAGTGTTCCTGATCCTACATCGCCCAGATACTGAACTTCTCGCAATACAAATATGCCCTTGATCAACCTCTCCGTCCGCTGCAGAATCGAGATTTCAGGGGACTTTTGCCAGCCAAGTCGCTGCTCCATGACAGACAGTTGCTCATCGGCCCACGGATGGATGTCTTCAGTGCACAAATACTTGATACCAACCGGGTGCATCACGACTTGTCCATTCGATTTTTTTTCACGGCGTCGGGCTGCCGCTCGTGCAATGAAAGAAACGCCGTCCAATAGAGGCTTCAACACATCGTTGCTACGGTTGGTCGTACCTTCAGGAAACAAAACCAGTGGCCGTTCCGCAGTTGCCAAGATTCCTATTGCAGTATCGAGAGCCTGCCGGTCGCTTGCCTCGCGATGAATGCTGAATCCACCCATTTTCTGAATCGCAAATCCATCGAAGCGTCCCTTGTTGAAAAGGTGCCACGAGGCCATTGCATAAACATTTGTTCTCAGTTCACGGGCGGGCCACCCCAAAACCAATGGATCGGCATACCGGCAGTGATTCGGTGCCAGCAGTATTCCGTGCCCACGATCCAACGACTCTCGCAGATGGTGTAGATCGCGGCACTCGCATGAAACGACACCTTCTTTCCATTTCAGATACGAATCCACCAGCCTCAATCTCTGGATGACGGCAGGCCAGAACTTTCCCCGATGCGGCGGTACGAATTGATATGGCCGGTCAAAAACGACAGTCATCGGCAATTTTCCCCGCTCTGAAAAATCCTCGTAGAAGGCGTTGCTATTTGGTAATCTCAGCTAGCAAATAACCGACGAACAACGATCCCACGATCGACGCGATCATCAAAGCTGTCATCAGCAACGGGTCGATTCCTTTGGAACGACCATTTCCGCCCCGACCGCTGCTGCTGGTAGCCTTAGAACTGCTACCCGGTTGCGAGTCAGCAATGCCCACGTCAGATGCGCCTGGCTTTGAAGCCTTACGAGGACTGTCGGATTTGGCTCGTCTTTCACCGACATCCGAGTTTGGTCGGTAGCCCGATTCCGACTGCAGGTCAAGAAAACTTCCGCCTACGAGATCTGGCCTTGGTTTCACATCAACCAGACGCCCGCTGTCACTTGCACTCAAACCCTTTCCGCGGACCAACGCCGATCGATTATTGGCAAGTGTCTCATCGTTCTTGTTACTGATCGTATCGCCATAACGCAACGACGAATCATCATCGTCCAGCGATATCGAAGACGATTCATCGGTATCAAACTCAGGCATGTCTCCCAAGCCAACCGTTACTTTGGTGCCCTTGGGGACTTTACTCGTGAATTTTTCCAGAACCTCTGCAACGTCAGTTCCACACTGGTAACGGTAACGAGGATCCTTCTGAATCATCTTCACGCAAATCCCTTCTAGCTCACCGGGGCAATCAGGTCTCAATTGTCGAATGGCCGTTGGCATTTCCGTCTGATGTTTTGCGATTCGCTGTGCCAAAGTTCCATCACTGAAGGGCGGTTTTCCGGTCAGCAGGAAGTACATAGTGCAACCCAAACCGTAAATGTCCGCCCGATGATCAACCTCGTGGCTGTTCAACGCCTGTTCGGGTGCAAGGTAGTCGGCTGTCCCCAATACATTTTCATTGTTGGCGATAGTCAGGGATTCATCGTCAGTCGCCTTGACCAGCGCCAGACCCATGTCCAACAAACGGACAACCCCACTACTATCGATCAGCAGGTTTGCTGGCTTCACGTCGCGATGGATCACACCCTTCTCGTGAGCATGTGCCAAACCTCGAGCGGCCTGTGCAATCAGGTCTGCTGTGGTTGAAGGGTCAATCGCACCGTCACGTTTGACCAATTGATGCAGATCGACACCATCGACATACTCCATGACGATGTAATGAACATCGTCTTCGTTGTCGATGTCGTAAGCCAAAACGATATTCGGGTGATTCAAGGAAGCAATCGCTTTGGCTTCCAACATGAATCGGGCCAAATAAGTCGCATCATGCACCCGACTCTTGGGCAGCACTTTGATGGCTCTCTTATCACCCATCCTGATGTGTTCGCTGAGATAGACACTGCTCATGCCGCCAGTGCCAATGTGACCCAACAACTTGTACTTTCCGAGAAAGAATCCTTTGTATTTGCCAGCCAACAGTTTATCGACGTGCCAGTCCGTCAGCAGGCCTTCCCGGACGAAGAGCGACGCCAGCTTTTTGGGGTTCGCTGGTAATCCGCCGTCAAGCTTTTTGCGTACCTTCCCCACAAGTCGATCTGAGGCTTTCGCATCGACAATGCCGCTCTTGGCGACCATCTGTAGGAAGCGTTCTGATGTCAGCTTTTGCGTCATGGGCTGCCGGCCGTGACCCCATGGAGTTCGGTGAATCGGATTGAGAAGATAACAGGTTTCGTCAAGCTGGTTAAGCGACAAGCCATTTTGTTGCACTGGTTTCAAGAAGGGACGCGTCAAACGCACCCAAAACCCGCAGTCGGACTGCGTCTATGCCAAAGTATTATTCTACCACGGCACTTGATGCGACGATATTTCCCTTCCAGAATCGCAGACGGCCCTCCACAGAGGACGGATATACCGGTTAGCATCAAAAGAACAGATTTAAAGTAATTTTCCGAACGGACAACCGACGCCCCTGCCAACCAATCCGCCAAAGATGTAATTTTCGTGTCTATTGAATATTATACCCCGACCACGCTTGGCATAATGACCAAATACTGGGTATCCGGCTGCGTAAAAACCCGGCTGGGAAAAACCATTGGGATGGACACTGCGGCGGAATTGCACAAACTCTTCGTCTCTCATTTATGCGGATCGTTGTCTGAAGCAGGCGACCAGCGGTGCGTCTGCCTTTCCCCGCATGACACTATCCAGATTTTTCGGCAGGAACTGGAAAAATGGCAGTTATCGCAGAAATGGACGGTCATCCCTCAGGGGAACGGCGATCTCGGAACGAGAATGAATGACTGGTTCAGGGAAACGCTCAGTCGCGATGGACGCCAGAATGCCATTCTGATCGGCGGCGATTGCCCACTGTTGCTCAAATCCGACATTGATGCTGCAGCGGACTGTCTGCTGCAATCCGACGTAGTGCTTGGACCTGCTGCCGATGGTGGCTACTACCTGATCGGCATGTCCGGGCCATGGCAACCGAACTTCGAAAACATGTTTCAAGGAGTTCCCTGGAGCACCACCGATGTGCTGGAAGTCACCCGCGAAAAGCTGGCGGGCTCAGATTTGACGTTCACCGAACTCCAGACACGGGAAGATGTGGACACCGTCAGGGAACTTGTCAATCTCCGCACGTCTCGGTTGGCGACCGAACAACAGAAGGGAACCGTCCATCAAGATTTGTTTCTGAAGCTGGAAACAATTCTCAAAGAATCCTCACTTTTCGAAGAAGGCACTGAATGCCCAGGACCGTAACCGTTGTTGGTGGAGGTGCGATTGGCCTGAGCGCAGCGTGGGAACTCTCGCAGCGTGGATTCGACGTCTCGATCATTGACCGAAGCAGAACCGGAAAAGCAACCTCATGGTCAGGCGCCGGAATTTTGCCGCCAGCCAATCGCAAAATTTCATCCGACCCTATCGATCGACTCCGCGGTTTGAGTCATGAACTCTTTCCCCCGTGGGCTGAAAAACTGAAGCTGGATACCGGAATCGATCCGGGACTGATGCAATGCGGTGGGCTGTACTTGGCAGAAACACCAGGAGAAATCGCTGCCATGTGCGGAATGACAGACTATTGGCAGGAGTTGTCCATCGAGTGTGTGCCGCTGACCTCAGAAGAACTTGTTGCCCACGAACCCTCGTTAGCCACCTGGTTTCGGCATACCAGCAATGCAGCAGCATGGTACGTCCCAGATGAATATCAGGTGCGGCCCCCCCGATACCTTCAAGCTCTGGCGGCGGCATGCCTTAAATCGGGTGTTCGTTTCATCGAAAACACCGAAGTGACTGAGATGCGCTGCCTCAACGGACACGCTCAAGCCCACTACCGGGGTGATTGGCATGAGTGTGACAGTTTCGTTCTCACCACCGGCGCTTGGACAGGTCGTGTTGCGCAGTCACTGGAACTGGAACTCAGCATCGTACCGATTCGGGGCCAAATCCTGTTACTAAAAACTGCCGCTCCTCTCGTAAACAGTGTCATCAATATGGGGCATCGGTACGTTCTCGCCCGCGAAGATGGTCACACGCTCGTTGGTTCGAATGAAGAAGAAAAAGGTTTCGAACTGGGAACAACAGACACCGTCCTTGAATCCCTATTTCAATTTGCAACCCACTTGCTTCCCGAGCTCACGTCCGCCGAACGAGTCGCAGCATGGTCAGGTCTGCGACCGATGACGTATGACGGATTCCCAATGATTGGGCGTGTCCCGGGGATCGACAACCTGTATGTTGCCGCTGGTCACTACCGCAGTGGACTGCACTTGTCACCCGGCACCGCCGTGCTGATTGCTGACCTCCTCAGTGAATCAACGCCGCGCATCCCAATCGATGCTTTCCACGTTGGAAAGCAGCAACGAAGCAACACCGCCCACTTTTAACTCATCCTCGATGAACGATTCTCCCAATACCGATAGGGAACTGACCCTTGACCCTCCTGGTTCCATCGCCATTGTGGGTGCGGGTACACACGGAATCGAAGCTGGTCTGTATGGCCGGTTCCTCGGCTATAACGTGACGATATTTGAAAAGGGGGTCGTGGGACAAAACATGCTGCAGGCAAGTGACGACGATTTGACGGTCTTACCCGACCAATGTCTTTCGCCTCTCGCGTTGTCCGCCGTAGCAGCCCAAAATGCTGCTGAGAATCCCGCCAATCCACCTCTCATGCTTCCAACCACCGTCAGCGAGTGGGTTCACCGCGGGTTGGTACCGGTATCAGAATCAGATTTACTGCGTGGCAAGGTCAAGACGGGCCAGCACGTGACAAGGATTGATCCGCTGGATGTCCAGTCGGACGATAAGTCCGAAGATCTGTCGAATTTCCCAGCTGATTTCCAGCTCACGTCGATCGACGGCGATGGCACAATCGAGACATTGCGTGTGGAAGCCGTCCTGATCGCGACCGGCCAGGACTGTGATATCCAGTTCGGTTTCCCCCTGCCTGTTCCGTACCTGTTCCGCATCGAACCGTCGACATCAACCAGATCCAACAGCATCCTGGCTAGCCGCCATCGCATCGTTGACATTTATTCGCAGTTAGCAGGCCGGGATGATTTGGATTTATACCGTCCACGACGTGTATGAGTTATGACGGTTATAGCAATCGTGCCAGCTATAGCTGTCGGGTGATGCAGGTAAGGCCACGTTTCTTTTTGGCATCAAGCGACTCTACGCCCAACGTGTCCTAGCTTTGTATGACGAACGTTGGCCTGCCCCATTCGGACAAGCTACCGACGTCATGCGTTTTAGCCGACAGGGGAGACACCCTTCCCTTACTCATGGCATCCACGCAGCTCGGGGACATCTTATGATCAAACTGACTCGACTTGATGGTGAATCATTCGTCCTGAATGCGGACTTGATTCGCTACATCGAACAAAGACCAGACACCTTTATTACGCTCATCAGCGGTGAACGAATCGTTGTCGGCGAATCAATGAAGGTCGTGATCGAGCGTGCCGTACAGTACCAACAGCAGAAGCACTTTATGCCCATGCCAACTGCGAATTTCGCAAACGCAACGGTTTCAACGCCCGCCACGAACTGATCATCGCAGAATTACACCATGGACATTGCCAGTATCCTCGGCCTGATTCTTGCGATCGGGTTGATAATCACCTCTATCTTGTTGGGTGAAGCCCCTTTTACCGCCTTCCTGGATCTTCCATCCATGTTGGTCGTATTTGGTGGTGCTGTTTCCGCTGCCATGATTTGTTTTCCGCTCAATAGCATGCTGAAGGCACCGCTGATTGCGATGAAGGTCTTGCTGAACAAGAGCGAAGATCGCATTGGACTCATCAAGCAAATTGTCGAACTCGCTGAAACTGCCCGACGTGATGGACTGCTGGCACTTGAATCCAAAGTGATCGAAATCGACAACCCACTGGTGAAGACGGGAATACAAATGGCTGTCGATGGCAGCACCCCCGATGTCGTCGAAGAGGTCTTGAGGACAGAAATCGACGCCATTGCCGCTCGACATCGCGAAGGTAAAAACATCATGGACCAACTGGGCAGATTTGCTCCAGCCTATGGAATGATCGGAACGCTGATCGGACTGATCATGATGCTGCAAGACATGAGCGACCCGTCTGGCATCGGTGCTGGCATGGCTGTCGCTCTGATCACGACGCTTTACGGTGCGATCATCGCCAACGTTTTCTTCAGCCCCTTTGCCGAAAAACTGGGACTGATGAGCCGCAATGAAATGGTCAGTTTTGAAATCGCTATTCGTGGCGTAATGGCAATTCAGTCAGGTGAAAGTCCACGTGCCATTGACCAGAAGCTACGGACCTTTCTGCCTCCCAAACAACGTGATGTGGACTAGTCATGGACGATGAATCGGAAGAAATAAAAATCCCTGAGTGGGTCGTCACCTTCGGTGACATGATGAGCCTGTTGCTGACTTTCTTCATCATGCTTGTTTCCCTCAGTGAAATCAAAGACGACGAGACCTATCAGAAACTGGTTGACTCCGTTCAACGCGAGTTCGGATACTCACGATCTGCTGACTCATTGTCACCTGGAAAAAAGCGTCCGCGAAAAACAGAATTTACTCCCTTGGCTACAACGGGCAGGGCCAAGCGAAAAGACACCACCAAGGGTGGTGTTCCCGTCAAAGCGCCCGATGGTGAAGAACCTAAGGTTCGTATCGTTCGCCCTGGGCAACTCACAGCTGTTGGTGCGGTCATCTTTTTTGACATCGCAAAAGCAACACTTACACCCACGGCGCGTGCCGAGATCAAGGATCTGGCCAACAAACTCAGAGGCAAGCCGCAAAAAATTGAAATACGCGGTCACGTGTCGCCAGCTTATGCCGGTCGCGTTGACGATACGAAAATGACAATTCAGCTTGGATTTGAACGTGCATTGAACGTCAGGCAGGCTTTGGTCGACGAAGAGGGCATCAACCCGGCAAGGTGCCGGGTCTCCTCTGTCGGTGACAGCGAACCAATCGACAACTCAGTATCCGGGGACTCAAGTATCCCCGACCCTCGTGTTGAAGTGTTCATGCTAAATGAGTCCTTCGTAGATCCCAACAAAATGGAATCCCCGAGAAAAAAAGACACGTCAAGCAACGCAAACCGGGAGAAAAAATAATGGCAGATGACGACCAAAAAACAGAAGAACCAGAATCCCCCATTGCCAGCGGCTTGGGCGGACGCGGTATGATCATCGCGTTTGTATCCATCGTCATCCTCATGGAAACGGCCATGTTCTTCTTCTTCATTCCGAGTGCCGACGAAGTCAGCGCATTGGCGGAAGAACGCTTGCTAGACTCGATCCAGCAAGGAGAAAACGCAACCAAAAAACAAATCAATGACGAGAATCTGATCAAGGAATTCCCCTTGGGCAAGTTCGGCGAGACGTTCAGCCCTCAGGATACCGAACTGACTTTTCGCGTTGAAATTGAACTCTACGGCTTGGTGAAGGAAAAATTCAGAGAACAACTGTCACTGGAACATGAGGGTAAACAGGGTCGTTTGAGGCACGCAATTCGAACAAAAATCCGCAATAGTGACCTTGAAGAACTCAGCAAGAATAATTTGGGCTTGCTTGAACGACGTATTTTGACGGAATGTAACCATCTACTGGCGGACGATTTGTTGATAGGTGTCGGATTTAAAAGCTATCAACTCATCGAACAGTGATCCAACTTCGCAGGGTGTCGTTGTGAAACTCGCCCGCATGAAACACCGAGTCCAAGGAAGGACGACACTGTGGCTGATCCAAAAGACGAACCAACGCAATCTGATGCAACAGGTGCAACAGAAGAGGCCGTTCGAGAAGAATCAGTGGACGATGCTGACAACGTGCAAACCGCTGACATCGAAAAGTTACTTGATCAAGCGACTGAATCACTCGATGAAGCCACGAGTGAGGAAACATCGCCGCAAGCGAACCCTACTCCCTTTGACTTGAATAATCTGTCACCCTCGACAGAACCGTCGGAAAGACAGCCCATCGATTTGCTGGGAGAGGTCGAAATGGACCTCCGGATCGAACTGGGGCGAACGCAAATGTGCCTCGAAGAGGTCCTGCAACTGCGAGGCGGATCTGTGGTCGCACTCGACAAACTAGCTGGCGACCCAGTTGATGTCTTTGTCAATGGACGCCTGATTGCGAGGGGAGAAGTCTTGGTCATGAACGATAATTTCTGTATACGGGTAACAGAACTGGTTGGAGCATAGTCTGCACGAATCGTGGCCACAGCCTGATCACCAGTTTGCAATCCTCACATCGCCGAAATGACCATCATGAAGAAGTTGCTGTACCACGTGTGTGCCGGCGTACTCGCTTTCTGCGGACTCTGTAGTTCTGCGATGGCGCAGGAAGGCACGAGCCTCATCCGGAATCGTGGCGTTCTGAAGACAGTGGAACAAACTCGCTTCAAAGCACCAACCGCGAGCTCCAGTGCTGACTTGACTGCCAGCACAAGGTCCGTTTCAAATGAGCAAGCATCGAATCGCACCTTTCCCTCTCTCGTCCCGACATCGGGGCAAACGAGCCCGGAGACAGATATCGAGAAGGCATCGGGCATGCGTGTCACCAGCCCACTGATCACAGTCACTTCCAGTTTGGCAGTGGTTCTTGGTTTGTTTGCGGCCTTGATCTGGGTTACCCGAAAATTTGGCGGACGTTCAGGCGGGACTGGCACCATCCCCAAGGAGGTTTTTCAGGATCTCGGCAGTACTTCCATCGATCCACGAACGCAAATTTCTCTCCTGCGGTGCGGCCAGCGCATTCTGATCATCGCCCGCACGAGTAATGGACTTCATCCACTTGGTGAAATCACCAATGCAGAAGAAGTGAATCATCTCACCGCTGCCTGTCTCGGTGATTCGAAACAGGCATTTCATACGGCCTTGCAATCAATGGAATCTGAGCCTTCAGACCCGGGTTATCTAGAAAATCAAACAAATCGGCCCAACGCCATATCTCGCGAGCGACTTTTTGCAACCGCTTGATACTGCCGCTATCAAGCTTGGTTACTAAAGTCGACGCTACTCGGTAACCACACCGATCCGACGCATCCAAGCTTGGCAAAGGTCCGGCCACTGCGATGCTCCGGGCAACTGCTGAGCCAATCCCACCCCATGCCTGCCCTTGGGGAAGATGTGCAATTCTGAAAGCACACCGTGCTTCTGTAGCGCAAGGTAATACTGAAGACTGTTCTCAACAGGAACGGCCTTGTCTTCAGCCGTGTGAAAAAGAAATGTGGGCGGAGTATCCTTTGTGACCTGACGTTCGTTGGAAAGCAATTCGATCAGCTCTGGGCTTGGATTCGCGCCAATCAGATTCTGCTGACTTCCCCGATGCGTATAAGGTTTATCAAAAGCGATGACCGGGTAACAAAGGATTGCAAAATCGGGACGTGACGACACACGGACGACGGGATCCTGTGCCGTAGGATCCCCGACAAGAAAATGGGTCGAAACCGTTGAGCATAGATGCCCTCCGGCCGAAAAACCGATGACTCCAATACGATCTGGGTCGATGTTCAGCTCCTTCGATCTGGCCCTCAAGGATTGAATCGCTCGTTGCGCATCCTGCATCGGCTGGGGATGTCCATATCCTTTCCCATCGTTTCCTTTACCACGCAGTCGATAAGTACAAATTGCCGAAGTCAGCCCCATCGAGGCAAACCAATCAGCGAACTGATACCCCTCATGGCCCATGGCATGACCGTGATAGCCGCCGCCAGGCAGGATAACAACAGCCGCTGTGGGAACATCTGATTCGACCTGAGTGATAATCAACTGCGGGCGATCCCCGTCTTTTTCACCCCCTGCAGCTGGCGCACCACTGGGCCAAAGCAACTCGGTCGACCGAGACGCTGCTGTTGGCGTTCCCTCCTGGGACCAAGCCGATGAACTGATCAGCAAAAAGATGGGGAATAAAGCAAGACGGGAAAACTGCATACCGTTCATCAAAACAGTCCTTTAGAATAGAAGATTAAACTCAAACTGCGATTCGAAACGAACGCATAACTATCTTGGCAAACGAGTGTTGGACTGGTCATCCCACTCGCTGACAATTCGCATCGTTTCCGATTTCCAGAGAGCCATTGCTGCACGACGAGAGGGTTCGTTAGACCATCGAACTCCAGTGTTTCAAGGCGAATCATAGATCGAAAACAATGCTGAGGGGACTCGTCATACCTGCCTAAAACCGATAAGAAAGCTTACGTTGATGCTAAGTAATTCTTGGCATACAGACCCGGGACCCCCATCACCATGGAGTCGAGTCGCATTGTCCAGCGCCGCGTCCAACTCAGAAATCACCGAACAACCACACAACAAGGGCCTTCGTTGGAAGCTGTCATTGTGGCGGGCCATTCTTAGCACTGCTTTGGGCGAGCGGCTTGTTTATCGAGGCGATTTTGCCTTGGGAACTCTGATGCGTTTCCTGCCGATAGTGACGCAGATCTTTCTCTGGTACGCAGTATTTGACTCAATCGAAGCAGCAAACGGAGGCAACATCGAGGACATAGAGATCCGAGGTTTCCGCTTTCCTGACATTGTGGCCTATTACCTTCTCACGATGGTGGCGAGGGCGTTTTCGAGCATGCCTAGTCTTGCTTCGGGAATTGCAACGGAAATCAGGAATGGTGAAATTAAACGCTACTTGATCCAACCGATTGATCTGATTGGTTTCCTGCTGTTGACCCGAATCGCTCACAAACTTGCCTATTACGCGGTCGCGATTTTGCCCTTCGCCCTCGTCTTCTTCCTGTGCCGCCACTACTTCGTTGCAGGCTGGCCACCATGGCCTGTACTTGTTGCCTTTACTGTGTCGCTGGTACTGGGCTTCCTTATCGGGTTCTTTCTCGAAGCCGCAATTGGCATGATCGGATTTTGGTTCCTCGAAGTATCGTCATTGCTATTTGTCTTCATGCTGTTCAATTTCTTTCTATCCGGGCACATGTTTCCACTGACGATGCTACCTGACAATATCGCAACGCTGGTAAATTTACTGCCCTTCAAATATCTAGCCTACTTTCCCGCAGCTGTATTTCTCGGAAAGATACCTGAGGAAGATCTCCCGATGGAACTTGCGATCGAAGCATGCTGGTTAATCTTCTTTATTGTTGTCTGCCGGATTGCCTATGCCCGCGGAGTGAAACGCTACAGTGGGTATGGGGGCTAGTCATGAAAACAAAGCCGGAATCCCATCGCCCCAATTACTGGGAGGTATTCCTTACCTTCGCGAGAAACAGCCTTGTGCGGGACATGACTTTCCGTACCAACTTTGTGCTGCAATGCATCAGCAGCATCGGCTGGACACTGATGAATGTCGGTTTTTATCTCATCATTTTCCAATACACCCAGACGATCGGAGCGGACAGTGGCTGGGATCGCGACAAATTTTTTCTATTCATCGCGACAACCTGGTTCATCAACAGTCTGGTGCAGGCCTTCTTCATGCCCAACGCGGAAGAGTTCAGTGAATTGATCCGCACAGGCGGACTTGACTTTGCTCTATTGAAGCCAATTGACACTCAGTTTTTGGTTTCATTTCGCCGTATTGACTGGAGCGCACTCTCAAACTTTCTGGCTGGCTTCGTCATCGCGATCGTCGCTTTGCATTCGCTCGCTAATCGCCCCGTTGACCCGATGACCCCGACCGTACTGTCGCTGCTGCTATACATCGTCTTTATCGGCTGTGGTGTAGCCATCATGTACTCACTGATGATTTGCCTGAGCGCGACAAGTATTTGGTTGGGACGTAACCAGACGCTTTATAACTTCTGGTTTTATATCACCAACTTCAGTCGGTACCCGATGGAAATCTACAATCACGGTTGGGGCAAACCGCTCTATGGTTTCTTTACCTTTGTCGTACCCGTTCTGCTTGTGGTCAATGTGCCAGCGCGTCTCCTTGCCAAACCGATCAGCCCCCAAACATGGGATGAACGACTGCTGGTCTGCTGGGCGGTTGTCGCTACCTTCCTAAGCGTGCGAGTCAGTCGCTGGGTGTTTAAGCGAGCACTGCTTAGCTATCGCAGCGCAAGTTCCTGAAGGCTGGACCGCGAACTCCTGACATCCGCAGGCAAGAACCAAATACCTGCTTTTTTCGCATCAGGGAAAACATCAATCCGTCGCAGGGACACCCAGTTGCAACACCGCCGGTGACGATTCCACACCCTCTGCATTGACGGAAAAAACGCGATACAACCTGGTTGGCGATTCTGATTTGTGTTCGTCAACAAAACGCATCGCAGCCAGCGGCTGAACTGGCGTCCCCGAGTAGTTCATGACCTGAAAAATGGGACGACCATAGCGGGACACTGGTTTTGCCGGCAACCTGGCGACCGTCTTACTGTCTTTTTCAATTCGGAAGCCGCCAAGCCCACTTTCAAAATCGGCATCAGCCTGCCAAGTGAGCACAGTCCTCCCCGATTGTTGATTGACCTGCAGGGAATGAGGGGCACTTGGAGGTGATAAGTCAGGAACTGAACCCACATTCCGAAACGCGGCCCACTGGCGGGCAAATCGCTCGTTAGGTAACCAGGATGCCTCTTGGATGTCATCTGGATACTGGTCTGCAGCAAAAACATCGCCGGAAACTGATCCGAGCCATGCCTGCGACCAATCGACGGGCTGCAAATCAGAGGTCGGCGATTTCGCGTCCGGCAATCGCATTCGCATACAGGCGTCGAAAAAAGGAATGGCAAGATATCGTGAATCTCCGCACTCATGCCCGGTGCGCGGATCAGGCGCAATGCCAAAAGGAGCATTCTGCTGGCGATAGGCACTCATCATGCCGTGCAAACCATCCCATGCACGATGAAACCGTTCGTGCTTTCGCTCCTTCACGCCCGGACAAGCCATCACTGGAACGTCGTAGACACTTGAAACCAGTTCAGGCTGTTCAATATCACCACTTATCCAGTAGCCAAAGGCAGTACCAGATTGCAGCCAGATCGCAACAATACGCTCGGGGTGCGAGATTTGCATCAAACTTGCCCAAAACCCTCCTCCGGAGTGTCCCCAAAGACACCAGGGCACCTCGCGGAGTTCTGGGTGCCCGGTTGAGTCAGCAAATTGATGCAGAGCCTGCAAGAATCTCGCATCTGATCCCTTCCGTGGATCACACCACAAACGACACTCACTACCGGGCCTTCCCTCATAGGAAGAGCCAAGCAGCGCGCAATTCCAACGTCTTGCCAACTCTCTCCAGTGCAAGTCGCAAACCGCTGTCAATCCGGCGTTCGAAGCACCTGCCCCACAACCATGCTGATGGACAATGATCCCTCTGAGCTGTTCAACACCGGGTGGAATCCACAAATCAAAATCGACGAACAAGGACAACTCACCGGGTACTGTAGAAGCCGGAAAATAGCAACGGTGCACATCCTTGTATTCCGGCTTCGACGAATCTTGTTGGCGGATTAACCGAGCCTGAATCTGCTTTTCGATCTCAGCTGCAACTGCTTTGGCTTCCTTGATTGGCAACCCCGCCTTCATACCGGGACGCTCATGTCCGACTTCGCTAAGCCATGCATCGTGCATGATTTTTTGACGACGGTCAATCAAAGTTGCCAACGATGCATCTGGTTCTAAACGGTCTCCGAGCCCCCATGCATTTAGCACAGCCTCAGCCAGAACAGCGTGCCCTTCATCATTAACGTGAACACCATCGGGAGACATCGTGAACTCAGGACTGTCCTCGCGTTTGGATGCAACGTAGTCTGTGACCGCCGAATGCAGATCGATGGTCATGTCAACTCGATCTGACTGCTCGAGAATCCACTTTGCATATTGTTTCATCACGCTGTCATAATCTTCGTAAATCGCTTTCCAAGAGTACTGCTTTGATCCCAGCGGCAATAGTTTCCCCTGTTTTCTCAGGGGGAGTGGATCGAATGCAGGAGGCGTCATCAGAATCAGTTTCGCGCCGGTGGCTTTTACCTTGGACACAATTTGGTTGATACCATCCTGATAAGCCTGGAAACGCTCCTCTGAAAAAGGGTAATAGATTCCGTCGTTCATGCCGTAACATGCAACCACCACATCCGGGCGAATCTTTTCCAGTGCATCGTCAATTCGCAAATGCACATTGGGACGAGGATACGGATGCTCTGGCTCCGAAAGCCCACTACAAGTTTCACTTGGCAAACCAAGATTAATTAAAACGACGTCATGACCTCGAAGTCGCAGTTGTGTATCAATCAGAGAGATATAGCGACCAGCATGAGTGATCGAATCTCCTAAAAACAAAATGCGTTTTGCTTTTGAGGGAAACGAAGGGTCCGCAGCCCTCACCGAAACAGCGAACACGATCACAATCAATACAAAGGAGAACCACTTTTTCGCTGAGAGCATTATTAATTCCTGTTTATCAACAACTTGCTTGTCTCATGTTGGCATACGGCATGAACATTAACTCCCAAGCGCAGCCAACCAAATTAAAAGCCCGATCACCATTGCACAGACAACGCACGAGATCAAAAAACCAGTAACATCCATCGTCGTTGGCCGAACAAATTCCCAGTCAGATTTGGGAAACAGCTTGCGTCCCGTGCTCGAAGCCGGATCCGCATAAGCTTTCTCCAATGCCTGTGCGTCGGCCTCTGGGTCAGGCCTGACCGGCGTATTCATTTTCGCAAAGTACCTGTCTAACGCGAATTTACTATCGCGCGGCGTCACCAAACTGAGCAAAAACAGAACCGCAAACGGCAACACGAGTCGAGTTGGCAAACGAAGCGTCTCCAGAGTCGCCTTACTCGCACTGGAAAGATCAACGCCCATCAAAGCGTAGAACAGGAAATCTATTTTCAATGACCCTACCCCCTGCTGAAGCCCGACGATACGTTCGGTTCTTACCAGCATGGTTCCTTCTTTTTCCTCGCTTACCAGTTCTTTTTTCGACTCATCTCGCGGGACAACGTTGCGCCAAAAGATCGACTGCCCACCACTCTTGACTTGAATGGTGATTGAATCCCCCAAATTTGCGACGGGTGGTTCGGATCCAAGGTTTTTCAGTTCTTTATCAAGCTTGTTTCGGTCTTTTTCAAGCTTATTTCGGTCTACCTCAGATGCGTCCGGAACTGCATTGATGGCAGCAACTTTTTCCTCTAACTCTCCTTTCGCTGACACCCACGCTTCGTGACGCGCAATGTCTGATTCCGTCGCCGGACGCACGAGAGTCTTCGTCACCAGATTCGTTGTTGCGGTCAAGCCCGGGTCCGTTCGCAGGTCAGGCTTGAACATTGGCACGGCAACAGGCAGCACGAAAAACAGCATCAGAGAAGTGCCAATGGTTCCCCATACTGCGGTACGATTCACACGCCGCCAATACATCCCCAGCCAGAAAGGGGCAGCAAAAAGGATTGGCAATTCAATCGCCATTTTGAATTGGCCGAAGACATCAGCGTAGGTCAGGGAGACAAAAGCAGCGCCCACGATGATGATCAAACCTGTCATCCTTCCGACTCGCACATATTGTTTTTCATCGGCAGTGGAATTGATGTATGGCGCGTACACGTTCCGGACCACGAGCGCGGAAGTCACAATCATGTAGGTATCGGCAGAACTCATCATGGCCGCCAGCAGGCAGGCAAGCATCAGTCCCACCAGACCAAGGTTCATGGGACCTAAAATTTCACGTGCAGCGACTCCCCATACCCGATCAGGATCCGCTGCAATTTCTGCACTTCCTGCCAGCAGAGCAAGAGCGATCAAAGCCGTCAGTGCCCAACCCACGGTACACAAACGTTTCAGGAAATTGCCGACCACTAAACCAATCCGAGCCTCCTTCTCGGACTTTGCCGAGCCACCCCCGGTAGCAATGAAATGGGGCTGAACGACAACGCCAACGATGCTGATCAGTGACAACGAGATAATGAAGGGCAGGGGAAACTCACCGCTACTCGGCCCTGAGAACAAGCTGAAGCAATCAGCCGACACTCGCTCGTGCATGATACGAAAACCATCCATCAGCCCGCGTTCACCTGGGCCTCCGAATGTTTCAGCGAGCGCCCACAACCCATAGGGGATCAGCAGGACGGAAAGAATGATAATGAACAGTCCTTGGATCAGGTCTGTCCAGTAAGCAGCTGCCAATCCACCCAGCACGCCATAAAGAATCACCACGCCTGCGATCAATGGAATCAACGTGTACTTCAAGTCATAGCCGAACAAACCCTCATCAAACCCAAGCAAAGGTGCCGAGAATTTGGCGATCGCTGAAAACATTGTCGACAAGTAGAACATGTAAAAGACAATTGCAAAAAGCGTGTAAGCCACGCCCATGGACCGCGACTCATATCGCTCAACAAACCAATCTCCCAATGTCAGGTGACGCATGCGTCGGTACCAGACCGCTGTGATCCAGTAGATTGGTGTAACAAACAGCCACATCAACGCCGACCAGACACCACTGAGACCGCTTGTCCAAGCCGTCCTGCCCACTTGCACCGGCTCGTGCGCACCAGTCCCGGCACCAAACGCCGCAAATGTCTGGAGCAACTTCCCAAACCCGCGACCTCCCATGAAATAATCTTCCTGGTCCTTGACCCGTTTCATGGCCCAAATACCAATGGCGATCATGCCTGCGAAATAGAGAAGCAGGACGGTGTAATCAATGGTTTGCATGGCGAGTTTTGAGGCTGCGGCCCACAGTGGGGCGGAGGGAAGGGACGACATTCAAGGTGGATCGTAGACCAGTTTAATGGGAAATGAACGGCCGATGCGTCACCCATCCGGGGTTCCCGCCAGCCAAAGTAGTAGCGAGAGCAGCCAAAACACTGCAAAAAACTACGGTTCTCTACACTTCTGTTTCGAAGCGGTTGTCGAATCGGTTGCTCAACACTAACAATTACTCATGCCAACCAAACCCAGCCGCAGCCGTTTTTCAGAATACCGCCAGAGCGTTCGCGACCGTCATACCGGCGGTCAACGTCCGCCGAATCATGGCCATGGTGACCGCAACCCAAAAAAGTTAGGCGAGCGAGACCGGAAATTCCGGGAACTGTTCTTACAGTTTCTGGCGTTAACCACCAAACATCGCGGACAGATCATCACTGCCCTTGGGTTGCTGACGATAGGAATCGGTCTCCGCCTGATTCCCCCACTGGGAACCAAGTTGGCCATCGACTCTGCATTGACAAGCCCACCCAAAACGCTTCCGGGGTGGCTGCAGGCGTTGCCTTTGCCCACGAACCCAATGAACTTGCTACTTGCCATCGCGGGCATCGTCGTCGTCGTAACGATAATTTCCACCGTAGTGCATCTATCGAGTCGCTGGATCGCGACCAAAGCTGTCAACCAAACACAGGTCACCATCCGGCGTCGCGTGTTCGAACACGCCATCAAGTTGCCGCTGAACAATGTCTACGACATGAAGAGTGGTGGTGTCGCCAGTTTGATCCGTGAAGACGCCGGTGGCGTCGCGGACCTGATTTTCAGCTTACTGTACAACCCTTGGCGTGCCCTCATCCAATTCGTTGGCAGCCTGATCATCCTGATGTTGGTTGACTGGAAATTAATGGTCGGTGGATTACTACTCTTGCCCATTGTCTGGGTGACTCATCGCACATGGATCAATCGAATCCGACCCCTGTATCGCGACATCAGAAAACAACGGCAGCGGATTGATGGCAATGCGACCGAAACCTTCAGCGGTATCCGAGTGGTGCGTACCTTTTCTCAAAACCGCAATGAATCATCACGCTTTGTTCGCGAAGGTGATTTTCTTGTCCGTCAGCAACTTTTCACGTGGTGGTGGACTCGAATCATCGAAACTATCTGGGAAGTGGTCGTGCCACTCGCATCGACTGGCCTGCTGCTATATGGAGGCTACCAGATCATTTACAACGATTTGACGCTGGGTGACCTGATGATGTTTCTGGTGTACCTGACCATGCTGCTGGACCCTCTTGCAACGATCGCAGCCAGTGCAGTCACATTCCAAAATAATTTAGCTGGACTCGATCGTGTTCTGGATGTTCTGGAAATTGAAGATGAACTTGAAACTCATCCGGGCGCAGTTTCTTTACGGCGAGAAAGGGTTGCAGGAGCTCTTTCGATACGTGATGTATCATTTTCCTATCCTGAATCACCGACGATGGTATTGCAGGATCTAAATCTGACTATTGAAGCTGGGCAGACGGTCGCGCTAGTGGGACGAAGCGGCGCAGGCAAGACCACGCTAACAAACCTGATTGCCCGGTTCTATGACCCCGTATCGGGGAGCGTTTGCCTGGATGGACGCGATCTTCGTGACATCGAGCTAAACAGCTATCGCAGCCTGCTCGGCATTGTCGAACAAGACGTGTTTCTGTTTGACGGGACAATCCAGGAAAACATCGCTTACGCGAGACGAAACGCCAGCCAGACGCAGGTCATTGAAGCAGCAAGAGCGGCGGCGGCCGACGAATTCATTCAGGAATTACCGGATGGCTATGCTTCGATCATTGGAGAACGCGGAGTCAAACTATCGGGCGGACAACGCCAAAGAATCGCAATCGCAAGGGCAATCCTGGCGGACCCAAAAATCCTCGTCTTGGACGAAGCCACCAGTAATCTTGATAGCGAGAGTGAACAACTGATTCAAAAGAGTCTCGCTGAATTGCTTCAAGATCGCACCGCTTTTGTGATCGCTCACCGGCTCAGTACGATCGCGGGTGCGGACAAGATCGTTGTCTTTGAAAATGGCCGCATTGTCGAAGTTGGACACCACGATGAGTTGTTGCGTGACGGCGGAAGGTATCGCGACATGGTCCATCTGCAAATGAGTAACAGCACGACCACCGACGCAAAGCGAAGGTGATTCTCCAAGTTCAACAATGGAACTACATTACCCCGTTTTCGCAACATTCGTTTCGTCATTTGCTATACTTCCGGCTTCGGAACATCTTTCCCTGCCGGCGCCGGCACACTCATGACACGCGACGCGAAATGAAACGTTATTGGTTCTTACTGATCTTTTTTTACTGCTTTTTGATGCCCTTACCGAATGCTCTGGCAGGGGAAGAAGATTGGCCTCAGTGGCGAGGTCCGAATCGAGATGGCCACTCACCGGCCAAGAACTTGATAAAAAGCTGGCCCGAGAGTGGACCACCAGTTCGCTGGACCTTCGCTGATGCCGGAATCGGTTACTCCACCGTCGCCGTCGTCGATGGGCGACTCTACACGCTTGGATCCAGCGAGGGTCGTTGCTTCGCGATTTGTTTGAATCTCAAAGATGGTGCACTGATATGGAAAACAGACTTTTGCAGAGCAGGCACCTCCGACGATTACAATAACGGATGGGGAGGAGGACCTCGAAGCACACCCACAGTCGATGGTGATCAGGTCTTTGTGTTGAGCGATATCGGTGTATTGGCATGTCTTGACAAAGCAAGTGGCAAGATCCGTTGGAAAACTGACTTGGTAATAGACCATGGCGGTAAGATCCCAACTTGGGGTTACAGCGATTCTGCGCTGGTCGATGGCGCGCGGGTCGTCGTCACTCCCGGGGAATCCAAATTTCTGTTGGCAGTCGATCGTGATAATGGCAAAGAAGTTTGGAAAAGTAAGGGATTCAATGCTGGGGCCCAATACGTTTCAATCATGAAGGGAAAGGTTGATCAAACAACGTTCTACCTTTCAGCCAGCAAGACTGGCATGGTAGCGTTCGATACCCAAACTGGAATCGAGTTATTTGCGGATACAGCAAGTGGCAACCGAATTGCCGTCATCCCAACGCCCATTCTGCACCAAAACCAGATCTACCACACCAGCGCGTACGGTGCTGGCAACACACTCTTGAATCTCAGCAGTGCGGGGCAGGGTAGTTTGAAAGCAGAATCTGCCTACCATCTGCAAGGAAAAACGATGGAAAACCATCACGGCGGTGTGGTTCTGGTGGACGGGACCATCTTTGGATTTAGCAAAGCAAATGGCGGGGTTTGGATGGCTCAGGATCTCGAAACCGGCTCAACACTCTGGGAAGAAAAAATCAGACCTAATAAGAGTGGTTCCATCTGCTACGCAGATCAGCGGCTTTACTGCTACAACGACAAGGATGGAACGGTGTTTCTGGTCGAACCAAGTCGGTCGGGTTGGCTAAAGAAAGGTTCTTTGCAACTGCCTCGGCAGACTGAAATCCCGCGTGGAAAAGGTGCTATCTGGGCACACCCAGTCGTCGCGGCACAGACTCTGATCATCCGCGATCAGGATCTCATATACGCCTTCGAGATTGCCGAAAAGTAACCCGATGCCCAGTTGCTGGCCGCCAAGCCGCAACCCGGAAAGACGGCAACTGTTGGTCGATGACTGCACAGGACTGCACAGGACTGCACAGGACTGCACAGGACTGCACAGGACTGCAGCATCGACAGCGGTAGTAGCTCAGGACCGCCGAAGCAATGAACCAAGTTGCCTCAACGTTGGTAAATTGGCAAATAACTCTTGTCCAACTGCAACATAATCAAGTTGCAAGCTGTCACATACACTGGATGAATCTGCCCTTCCCAATAGCCATCCGGACGCTGTTGACCAACAATTCTATCGTAAAGCCGATCCCTGAACGGCTTCCATAACTCATCGCCTTGACGGTAAACCACTTGGCTGTAGTAGAGGTACGTGTAGTGCCAATGCCCAAAAGACCGCCCGCCGTCACTAATATCGTGAAGATTATCTTTGGCGTACTTCAACATTTCGGGAACATGCTCTCCATCGTAGTCACCAGCGTTGTAAAGAGCAGCTAAGGCCGCGGCAGTAATGGCGGGTCGGCTGCTGCCTTTTTGTTTGCTGCTGTAGCTGATGCCACCGTCGGGGTTCTTGCAGCCATAGATATACTGCTTGGCGTTTTCGATTACCTTCCCGCTGACAGGAATTCCTGCATTGCGACAACCCCGCAGTCCCTGAACCTGAGTAATTGTCGTCGATCCCTCATCAAAATTATTTCCTTCGGCAGCCGAAACGTAGCCCCAGCCACCGGCTGCGGTTTGTGCGTTACCACTGAAGTTGACTGCCCGGGTCAAGACGTCAACCAATTCCTCTCGGCGATCAATCAAACCCTCTTCACCCAGCACCTGCGATAGCAGAAGCATGGCGAACCCGTGACCATAGGTGTAACGTGAATCAGTCTGCGGATCGCCGAGCAAGCCATTGTCACGACTCTTGCTGATCAGGTAGTCGGTTGCCCGAGCGATTTGCTTTGCATAGGGCCCTTGAGTCGTCGTGCTGCCGCTGGCCACCAGGGCTGTCGCGGCAAGTGCGGCCATGGCTGTCGGATAGTTATCAGTGTTCCATTTCCCGCGTGAGGACTGCATCCGACTGAGCCACTTCAAGCCTTTGTCGATTGAATCATCCCAATTGCCCTTGTTATCTGCAGCCCCGGCGGAACCTGCGAAGGTACCTGTTGCGGTCAGAACAGCGGCATTTCGCAGCCAATCTCGGCGTGTTTGTCTGTTTTTCATCACCACTTTGCGCTTTTCACTGGCTTCAATACGGGGCAACTTCACGTTCGGATCGCTACCTTGCCGCTGGCGAAAGCTGATCCCAATTTCCTATTGTAGTGTCCTGTGTCAGTGTCCTGTGTCATAGAAATGGAACTTCAAACCGATTGCACCAAGTGATGCAGACCGCTCCGCTGTTGACATTTCGGGCAAAAAAACGTGCTCCGCTGTGCCTGAACGATTCTACGAATCCGGCCCTTCTTGCAGCGAAAACATGACTGTTCGGCCCGATCGTAGACCCGATGGTAGTTCTGATAGCCTCCCTCATCATTAAGGGCATTTCGATAAGTCCCATCACTCAGAGTGCTTCCCTCGTGTTCGATCGCTTCGAGCAACACTGCTTGGATCGCCCTCTGAATTCGCTGCCATTGAGGCCCAGTCAGCCCATCGCAACGGGTCCTCGGGTCGATTCCCGCCAAAAACAGGATCTCCGCTGCGTAAAGATTTCCGATGCCTGCCACAGCCGCTTGATCAAGCAATGCCACCTTGATTTCCCGTCGACTCTGACACAGTTTCTGCCGGAGTTCTTGGTGGCTTATCTCTAAAGCATCCGGACCCAACTTTGCATCAACTTTGGTTTGCAATTCTTCTGCCGAGAGCAGGCGAACAGTACCGAGGCCGCGGCGATCCCAAAACAGCAATTGGTCACTCGGCCCGCCACGCAGAGCCAGACGCAACCGCAAATGCTCCGGACCGGGTGGATCAGCCAGCAGCACCAAACCAGTCATGCGAGGCTCAATGACTATGACATCCATATTCTTCAGATGAATCATCACGCGTTTCCCGCGCCGTCCGATGTTCACAATTTGCTGGTCCCTGACGCGACGATCAAAAGTTCGGATTGCCGGTTCGAAAAGAATCGGTCGCAAGCGGCAGGGTGGTCGCTCTGCCTTCACAATCCGGCTGCCCACAACTGGCAGCACACCTCGACGCATAGTTTCGACTTCTGGCAATTCTGGCAACGAACCGATCCAAGTAAAGTAGGTATAAGCGGGTGACAAATCAGACGATCTCCGGTCAAGAATAGACTCGACCCTCAAAACGATAGCGAGCATCTTCTGCCGAATCAGCATGATCAACGCTGTGAATCGCTCTCCAGCCCCCCAATCCTGCCAGCACCGCATCAAGAGCGTCTCCCCCTGAATCCTGCATGATCACGCGTTGTCGATGCTGAGAGATTTCGACTGACGATGCCGTTTTTTTCGCCCTCGTTGGGGACAACGCGATCTCAGGTAAAGCTTTGATACCTCGCAATATTTTCAAGCGATTCAAACGGTGTACCTGTGCAGGCGGACGTCCGCCAGTTTGTTTATAGAGTGCTCGCGGCAACGCCCACCGCTTCAGCGAACTAGCGGGACAGGATTCCACAACGATCCGGTTTGCCGAGGCCAATCGGGAATACTGAAAGGGAATCACGGCTGTTCCCGGCTCTTTCGCAATCGGCAACAGCACATCTCTCATCCCGTGGAAAGTTTGGTAGATGATGCGGTAATGGTAACTATCAAAGGGTGTGGCCGTCTCCATGTCAGTCTTGCGACGGATTCTGCCGCTGGACACAAGACTGCGAGCCGTCACAGCCAGTTGTCGGCCAAATTCGGCAGCCGGATTGTGGGCCGCTACTGTAGACCGAAATTGTGCGATCCTGTTCAGCTGCGCGAGCCAATCCTCGCCTCCGAGTTCAATCGGCAGGCTAAACGGAAAATCCATGGCCCACAGGGTCTTCTGGCTCCCCAGAATTCGGGCGACGAGATATTCGCAAACATCGTCCCGCTGGTCCGACCCAGCCAGTTTCCCCAGCGCCGCCAGCGAGACAAGGCGGAGTGGTCCCCCCGACCAAACCGCCTCAAATTCTGCCAACCATGCTGTTTTTCCAGATTTGGAAGCGCCACTGAAGTCAACGCCACACACACGGTCCAACTCGGGGACCTTGAGTATGTCGACGCCTGTCGCGTTGACGTCATCCGTCACGCCAGTGAGAATCGGGGTTGGAGAAGTCGGCATATGCCTTGCGGTCCTTTTACTTGAGAGAGAGGGCAGCCGCTGCCCCTAGACGCTGCCCCTAGACGCTGTCCCTAGACGCTGCCCCTAGACGCTGTCCCTAGAGTTGTCCCTAGAGTTGCCCCTAGAGTTATCCTGCCAGAGAATCGCTTTCATGAGTACCGTACCCAGCGCGTCGACTGCCTCCGCTTCCGTCCCCGATTCACGCGGTCGATTTGGTGACTTCGGAGGCCGGTTCGTGCCCGAAACGCTCACCCGGGCGTTAGATCAACTTTCCGAAGAATATGATCGATCGCGACAAGATCCGGAATTTCAGCGGGAATTGACGGGTCTATTGAAAACTTTCGTGGGCCGCCCGAGTCCGCTTTACTTTGCACGTCGCCTGACCGAGGCAGTGGGTGGTGCCAAAATCTGGCTCAAACGCGAGGACGTCAACCACACCGGCGCCCACAAAATCAATAATACCGTCGGCCAAGCACTGCTAACACTCCGGATGGGGAAGACCCGAGTGATTGCCGAAACCGGTGCAGGACAACACGGCGTTGCCAGTGCCACCGCTTGTGCCCATTTTGGTCTTCCCTGCACGGTCTATATGGGTAGCGAGGATATCCGACGACAAAAGCCAAATGTATTCAGCATGAAGTTGCTGGGTGCTGAAATATGCCCCGTCGAAAGTGGTTCCAAGACGCTTCGTGATGCTGTGAATGAAGCGATGCGTGACTGGATGTCTTCGGTCGAACAAACTCACTACATCATCGGCAGCGCAATCGGGCCCCATCCATTCCCGATGATGGTGCGTGATTTCCAATCGGTCATCGGCCGCGAAACCCGCGAACAGTGCCGTGACACATTCGGCCGATTACCGGACTGCGTGGTCGCCTGCGTCGGCGGTGGCAGCAATGCTGCAGGAATGTTTTACCCCTTCATTGAAGACGATGAAGTGAAACTGGTCGGGGTCGAAGCGGGAGGCCGTGGCAATGCTCCGGGTGACCATGCGTCACCGCTGACTTTCGGGCAGCCGGGGATTCTCCATGGCAGTTACAGCTACGTCATGCAAGACGACGATGGACAAACCTGCGATGTCCACTCGATGAGCGCCGGCTTGGACTATCCGGGAGTTGGCCCTGAGCACAGCTACTGGAAAGATACCGGACGTGTCGTCTATTCGGATTGCGGTGACACAGCAGCGATGGACGCCTTCGATAAGCTCGCTCGCACCGAAGGCATCATCGCCGCATTGGAGTCAAGCCATGCCATTGCCAAAGCGATGGACATCGCCAAAGACATGTCACCAGAATCGCATCTGGTGGTTTGCCTCTCTGGCCGTGGTGACAAAGACGCCATGGAAATCGCGAGGCTTCGCGGCGACAACTGGTAGCCTGACCGCATGGATCACCAAAGTGCAAGCCACTGACGACCTGGTAACGACCATCCTCTGGTCTCAAATTAAAATACAACGGCTGTTCCACTTACAGATTAAAGCGCCGCAATGACCAAAATTACTTGGCTTAGCCATGGCAGTTGGATGGTTGAAAAAGATGACCACCGTCTGTTGATCGACCCTTTTCTGACCGACAATCCGGCAGCTAAAACGTCGGCAGACGAATTACATGGCATCGGGCACATCCTGATCTCGCATGGCCACTTCGATCATGTCGCAGATGCGGCGGCGATTGCCAATAGTCAAAATGCCACCATTGTCGCGATCTACGAAATTGCCGAGTGGTTTGCGAAGACGCACGATGTCCAATCAACCGTGGGCATGAACATCGGTGGACAATTCGAATTGCCGTTTGGCTCTGTAAAGATGACGCCCGCCTTGCATAGCAGTCAACTTCCTGACGGTTCCTACGGCGGTGAACCCGCTGGATTCCTGTTGACGATTGATCAGAAACGAATCTATTTCGCGTGCGACACCGCGCTGTTCAGCGACATGAAACTCTACGCCGCAAATGTTGATGTTGCAGTGTTGCCAATTGGTGACCTGTTTACGATGGGAATCGAAGACAGCGTTGTGGCAGCCAAGTTAATAGGTGCCAGTAAAGTCTTACCAGCACATTACGGAACATGGCCACCGATCGCTCAGGATGCGAATCATTGGGCTGATCGGATTCGTAGCGAAACAACAGCTGAACCGGTGGTTCTGAAAGTTGGTGAATCACTGGAGATTTGAGAATCGGCCTGCTGTCCCGGGCTTGGGAAGCAACCACTGATTTCTGTCGACGACGTCCGTACTACAGGTTTGTCGCGATTACGTGAGAAGCCCAACATCGCTGCGTTCCAAAAATCCACAAGTGCAGCTAGAACTTGACTCAACTCAGAATATCGCGGATCACGTGGGCTTCTTCGACACCAGTCAGTCGCATATTCAATCCCTGAAACTTGACGCTGAATTTCTGGTGATCGATGCCGAGGGAATGTAGAATCGTGGCATGCAAGTCTCGAACGTGGACCGGATTCTCGGCAACCGAAAGCCCCAAGTCATCCGTCATTCCATAACTGACACCGGGCTTCACACCGCCGCCAGCCATCCAAAGTGTGTACGCATCAATGAAATGATCGCGTCCACCAATCTTCTGGTTGCGGGTCTCACCCATCGGAGTACGCCCAAACTCTCCACTCCAGATCACCAAGGTTTCATCAAGAAGTCCCCGCTCTTCGAGATCCTGAATCAAAGCAGCGGAAGCCTGATCAACCTGAGAGCAGCACTTTTCCAAATCCTTGCCCAACGTCTGGCCTGGACCGCCATGATGGTCCCAATCGGTGTGGTATAGCTGAACAAAACGCACGCCGCGTTCCACAAGTCGCCGCGCCAGCAGACAATTGTTCGCGTAGGACGCGGCGTCGACTTTCGCACCATAAAGGTCGAGAGTCTGCTGTGTTTCGCTTGCCAAATCCATCAGTTCGGGTGCACTTGACTGCATCCGGTATGCCATCTCATAGGCGGCAATCCGCGTTTCGATTTCACTGTCACCCGTTGCTGCTAAACGCTGGCGATTCAACTCTGCGACAGCGTCGTTGAAGTCACGTCCCCTTTCCCCACTGAAACTCGCCGGGCTTGTCAGGTTGACAATCGGATCACCTGTGCTGCGAAAGGGGACTCCCTGATGCTGGGACGGCAGGAATCCACTTGCCCATAACGCAGCTCCTGCGCGCGGCCCCCGTGGTCCGGATTGCAAAACAACAAACCCTGGCAGATTGTCGGACTCACTTCCGATGCCATAGTTCACCCAGGACCCCATGCTTGGTCGGCCAGGCTGCGGATTACCCGAATTCATGAAGATCTTGGCGGGTCCGTGATTGAATACATCTGTGTTCATGCTATGCACAAAACAAAGCTTGTCAGCAATCTTCTGATGAAACGGCAGCAACTCGCTAATTTCAACTCCTGAATCACCACAGGGCTTGAACTTTCTGCTGCTACCAAGCAACTTCGCATCCTTGCCCAGGAATGAAAATCGCTTTCCTTCGATGAACTCCTTGGGAGTTTCCTTGCCATGCAGCTCGCTGAGTTTCGGCTTATGGGAAAACAAATCCAACTGGCTGGGACCACCTGCCATGAACAGAAAAATGACATTTTTAGCTTTTGCTGGATGATGCAACACGCGCATGGCACCATTTGTCTCAGCTGCTGAACAGCTATCACGTTCGATTAGATGTGTCAGCGAGATACTTCCAAGGCCAATTCCGCAATCCCGGAACAATTGACGGCGTGTAGCAAAGCGAGAAAAGTGGTGTTCAAGATTCATTTATTCTCTCGTTATAAACTCATCCAGGTTCATCAGTACGCGTGCGACGGCAACCCATGCATGCCGCAACGAATCTGATTTTGATTCTTTCTCTTTCTCCATGAACTTGTTCTTCTGGTTCTGCAGAAATCTCTCCAGAAAGGCTGTTTCATTCTGCACTGGCGAGCGACAGAGGGCGATTCGGAACATGTGCTGCATCCTATCTTCGGTAGTCATTTTTTCTGCGAGGACGCGATCAGCCAATGCTTCGGCCAACTCAAAAAAACCTGGATCGTTGGCCACCATCAATGATTGCAGTGGTGTATTGGAACGCCCCCGCCGCGTGCAGGTCACGTTGAAGCGTGGGGTGTCAAACGCCGTCAGCATCGGATGTGGAGAGCTTCGATAAAAGAACGTGTACATCGTCCTCCGAAAGCGATCGGCACCTTGGCTGGTCGGCCAGCTCTTCTTTTTCTGCGTGAAGGCGTAAACGCCAGCTGGCTGAGGCGGATAGACCGATGGGCCACCAACAGTAGGTGTCAATTTCCCCGACGCAGCCAAAGCAAGATCGCGAACGATTTCAGCATCAACTCGCAAACGACTCTGCCGTCCCAACAAACGATTCAGTGGATCCTTGCCCTGCAATTCCTGCCTGACATCTGAAGCCTGACGATATGTAGCCGATGTCACAATCAGCCGATGAATTTCTTTTCGCGACCATCCCCGGCCCATAAATTGCGTTGCCATCCAATCAAGCAATGCCGGATGTGAAGGAACAGAACCCTGAGTCCCAAAATCCTCTACGGTTTCCACCAGACCTACCCCAAAGAACTTTTGCCACATGCGATTCACCACCACCCGCGGTGTCAAAGGGTTACCGGCATCGACAAGCCAACGAGCCAAATCGAGTCGATTCAACGGGCGGTCGGCCATGGGTAGCGAATGCAGATCATTGAGAAACGCAGCGGAAACAGGATCTCCCGGACGCAAAAAATCTCCACGTGTAAGCACGTGTGTTGGCCGCGGTTTCTCAAGTTCTCGCATCACCATTGATTTCACGCGACCGGCCTCAAAACTTCTCTTTTTGGCCTCCAACGCCTTTCGACGTACCGAAATCTGATCTGCCATGGTGGGACGCTTCGGTGAACTCAGGAGCTGAAATCGTCCGAGGTTGTAAGGATGCGACCCCTGATTGAACCGCAGCTTCAAACGCAACTGCGTCGGCTTATTAAACACAACGGGATTGACCAGCACGAACTTGGCCCAATGTGCAACATTCCCTTTCTGATTGGTATTGATAGCCCATCCACTGTTTGGATCAGCATCAACGGCCAAGGATATGTCGTGACTGTCCTGCGAGTAATCCGCAATCGCAAGTTCATCCAAAGCGATTTCATTTCCCTCCGAGTCAGCCAACTGAACATCGACCATCACAAAGTTGCCATTGCCGGCACGTCCAGGCCCGCCCTTGGGCAACGACTTGTGCGGCAGTACTTTCAACTGAATCGCCGACACTGTTCCTTGCTCAATCCGATACTCAATGTCGTAGGTGTCTTCAATCGTATTCGAACCGCTAACCAGCAACGACTGATCCTCAAGCGTTTCAAAGCTGGCCATAGACGCTGCACTGGATTCTATCGGCGTGAGCAGGGTCCACTGCTCGGGATCAGGCAATTCTTCAGCCGACTTGTTCTTTTCTTCGATGCGTAGCGCGGCCAGTTGCTGCTCGAGTTCAGCAATTTTCTGTTCGTTGGGATTCCTGACAGTGACCTCAGGTCCACGATTGTTCTTGTCGGCGGTGTTGTTAAAAAAAGCATACAGGCTGTAATAGTCGTGCTGGCTGACCGGATCGAACTTGTGGTTGTGGCATTGAGCACATCCGACAGTCAAGGCGAGCCAGACGATCCCGGTTGTGTTGGTTCGGTCGATGACTGCCTCAACCCTGAATTGTTCGGCATCGGTGCCGCCTTCTTCATTAATCAATGTGTTTCGATGAAAACCAGTCGCAGTCAATTGCTCAATCGTAGGCTCTGTCAGCAAGTCACCGGCCAACTGCTGGATAGTGAATTCATCAAACGGCATATCTTCATTGATGGCGTCAATCACCCAATCGCGATACGGCCACATGACACGGGCGTTATCAAATGTGTACCCGTTGGAATCAGCGTATCTCGCCTGGTCGAGCCAGTGCCGCGCCCATCGTTCACCGTAGTGCTTCGAACGCAAAAGTTCGTCGACCACGGATTCGTAGGCATTCGATGATTGATCGCCAAGGAAAGCAGCCACTTGCTGTGTTGTTGGCAGTAAGCCAATCAGATCAACATAGAGACGTTTTATCAGTACAGCACGGTCAGCTTTTTCCGAAGGCTTCAATCCCTCGTCCTGCAGACGCTTCAAAATAAAGTGATCGATGGGATTCTGGCACCACGTAACGTCTGACAAAGTCGGTGGCGACAAATTGACAACTGGCTCAAAAGCCCAATGCTTCTGATAAACAGCTCCACCATCAATCCACGTTTCAAGGACAGCCTTTTCAGCTGGACTGAGCGTACCACTTTGGGGAGGTGGCATCACAACATCTGGATCCAATGAACCAATGCGTTGGATCAATTTCGAACCCGCGACATCTCCGGCCTTGATCGCTCCCATCTCGATGGCGTCTTCGCGGCGATCCAAACGCAGTTCAGCTTCGCGATGTTCGTTATCCGGTCCGTGACAGGCAAAGCAACGATCTGCCAAAATCGGACGGACATCGCGGTTGTACTGCATATCATCCCTTGGGTTCCCAACATCCCCTGGGTTCCCAACATCCTCGGCCTGGATCTGGCCGAAAGTGCCTATCATCGCGAACGACCCAAGCAACAAGACAATTCGAGATACCTGATTCAACACAACGGGTTTCCATCGATTCCGGTGGGCGACTGGCAGAAAAACGGTTCCGCAGCAACACACCGCGACGAGGTTACCGAACAGACCCTCTGGAGAGCCGATTCATTATAGATGACACAAGAGTCGTTAGAATGGCCACCACTTGATTATGCCGAGAGAACTTGAGGTCTTTTTACAGCGGGATTCTGGGCAAATAGCGAACAGCAAATGTGAATGGATGTCCATTCATGCGATTCAAACGTCCACGATCTCATGCTGTGCCGTGCCGTGGCGGTTTCCCAAAATCTGTGGCGGGATTGCTGATTCATGTTGTGCTTGTGGTACCCTGACAGCCTCCCGTCATTTCCCTCCAAAAAAGCGTTCTTCCCACCCTCACCTGTATCCAAGTCATGATTGCTATCCCTACCCGAAGCGTCGTTCTGCTCATCATGATGCTGTCAACATATCCGGTTGTTGCTCAGGATAATGAGTGGAAACTGAAACCACTGCAATACAACAATCCCGGGCTCAAAGTTGACTTAGGAGTGGGCCTGTGGTCATGGCCTATGCCAATGGACTACGACAAAGATGGAGACATGGATCTTTTAGTTGCCTGTCCAGACAAGCCCTCCAACGGGGTCTTTTATTTTGAAAACACGACCCAAGACCCGACGAATTCTAAACCAGTATTCAAACGCGCTGTGCGACTTGGTAATACGACGCATAATTTCCAAATCAGCCATACCAATGGCACGCCACGCATACTAAAGCCTGGCTATGAGTTCCCTCGCGACCCACGCACCGGCCAGTTCAATTTTTCCAAACCGATCAAGATCTATCCGCGAACCAACATTCACAACCAATCGGTTCGCGGCAACATGTGGCGATATGTCGACTACGATGGCGATGGTGATCAGGACCTGATCGTGGGTGTGGGTGACTGGTCGGACTATGGTTGGGACGATGCATACGACCAGTCGGGACAATGGAAAAATGGACCTCTGCACGGCTATGTCTATCTGATTGAAAACGAAGGCACCGCTGAGAAACCTGCGTATACAAACAAGCCCGAGAAGATTACTGCCAGTGGCAGTGTGATTGATGTCTATGGCTGGCCATCACCGAATTTCGCCGATTTTGATGGTGATGGGGACCTCGATCTGATGTGCGGTGAATTCCTCGATGGTTTCACTTATTTCCGCAACATCGGTTCCCGTTCCAAACCCCAATACGCCGCCGGCCAGAAGGTTCTTTCCCGAGCGAACACTCCATTGACGATGGATCTGCAAATGATCACGCCTACCGCAATCGACTGGGATCAGGACGGCGACATCGACCTGATCGCTGGTGACGAAGATGGACGCGTGGCATTCATCGAAAACACGGGCGTGATCCGATCGGGTGCACCGTTGTTCGAACAGCCGTTCTACTTTCAGCAGGAAGCGGACACGCTGAAGTTTGGGGCTCTGGCTACGCCGTTCGCCTTTGACTGGGACAACGATGGAGACGAAGACATCCTGTGCGGAAACACCGCCGGCTACATCGGCATCTTCGAAAACCTCGGACAAAGTGACTCAGGGACACCAAAATGGTCAGCTCCCAGGTTGCTCACAGCGAGATCGACCGTTTCGGGTAAAACGGAAACGTTTCGGATAATGGCAGGACCCAACGGCTCGATACAGGGACCCTGCGAAGCAAAATGGGGCTACTCGACAATCTCCGTCGCTGACTGGGATGGGGACAATCATCCCGACATACTTTACAACTCCATCTGGGCTCGAATCGGACTGCTGCGTGGTGGTAAGGAGGCACTGGAGCAGGTCGACTTCACGGCAAGCCAACTGGAATCACCGCCAAAGTGGTATTGGTGGAACCAACCATCGCAATCATCACTTACCCAATGGCGAACCACTCCAGTTGCCGTTGACTTTGATGGTGACTCGAAACTGGATCTGGTCGCATTGGATCAGCAGGGTTTTATTACCCTACGATCAAACGGTGGGAAAGCCCAACGCATCTTCGTGGATGAAGACAACCACTCAATCCAACTCAACCCCAAGTCCTGTGGTGGTTCTGGCCGCGTTAAATTGGCAGTCGTTGACTGGGACGGTGACAATCGACTCGACCTGCTTGTCAACTCAGAAAACGCAACCTGGTATCGCAACTGCGTCGATCGCGACGGCAAAGTGGTGCTAAAGAAAATCGGGAATCTCGCGCGTCGGAATGTCGCGGGTCATACATCAAGTCCAGCTGTTTGTGACTTTGATAAAGATCAAAAGCCGGACCTGCTGGTGGGAGCGGAGAACGGCCGCATTTACTACATCCGACATGACGACTGCATCAACTATGGGCCGGAACAACTCGCGGCGCGAGCGCCGACAGCCACGGGTGAGCCGCGGTTCCCCGGATTGGTGAAGGAAGAATTTGTTTTCACACAGGCCTCGTTTCCGCAATGCCACGCCTCGACGATCTGTGAAACCAATCGCGGACTGGTTGTTGCCTGGTTCGGAGGCACACGCGAGAAAAGCAAGGATGTCGGTATCTGGGTCTCGTATCACGATGGAACCCGCTGGAGCAGTCCCAAGGAATGGGCCAATGGTGTGCAGCACGAGGAGCTTCGCTATCCGTGCTGGAACCCTGTTCTGTTTCAACCGCCAGGCGATGCCCCCACAACACTATTTTTCAAAGTGGGCCCTGAACCACGCTCGTGGTGGGGTGAAGTGATGTTCAGCTACGATCGAGGTCGAACGTTCAGAGATCGACGACGGCTACCAGAAGGCATCGATGGGCCAGTGCGTTGCAAACCTATCCTGCTTTCTGATCAAACTCTGCTATGCGGTTCTTCCACCGAGTACGACGGCTGGAGAGTCCATTTCGAAAAAGTATCACTCAATCAAGGCAAACCCACTGGCACTTGGAAACGAATTGGCCCCATCAACGAACCCGAACAGTTCAATGCCATTCAGCCGACATTTCTAAGGCACTCCGATGGGCGACTTCAGGTGCTTTGCCGGACAAAAGAAAGTGTCATCAGCACCAGTTTTTCTGATGATCAAGGTGAAACATGGTCGCCCATGAAAGCCACCAACCTTCCTAATCCGAACTCCGGCATTGAGGTCATTTCGCTTCGAGACGGACGCCACTTGATGATCTACAACCACCTGATTTCGGGAAAAACCGGTTGGGGACGGAGAGGTCTTTTGAATCTGGCGATTTCTAAAGATGGCGTGACATGGAGAAAAGTCGCGGTGCTGGATCAGGAGGAAAATGCAGAATTCAGTTATCCAGCCATCATCCAAGCCAAAGATGGACTAGTTCACATGACTTACACCTGGAAGCGACAACGAATCAAGCACGTCGTCGTTGATCCCGGTAAAATCGAAACAGGTGAAGTACTGAGCCTTGAGAACTGGCACGACGAAAACCTGCACAACATATCAACCAACTGATTTTGATCCGGGGTGGACATCGCAAGTGTTAGTAAACACCCGAGAGCAAAGCACTGACATCGTTGCTGCGGCCTTGATGGACGCGATCTTCCTCAATCACGCCTGGCAGACTCCATGACGAACCAATCTACGCCGGTATCACTGCAAGACGACTGCAAGCAAATGAGGCTGGGCATGGTGATCTCAGATCGATGCCGCAACCTGACTCGAGCAACTTTGCTGGTCGTCGCGGGACTGACCATGGCTGGGATCATGTCTGCTGATCACGTCCTTGCCAATGACTCCGCGGAAACCATCACAAGCCCCGCTGAGATCCAGAAAGCAATCGAAGCGGCCTTACCTCTGCTGGAGAAATCATCGGCGGGCTCAGCCGAACAACGCAAGTGTTTTACTTGCCACAGTCAAGCGTTGCCCGTCATGGCAATCAGTGAAGCCAGAAAGCGGGGATTCGAAATTAATCTCAAGAACTACGCAAGACAAATTGACCATACCGTCGCACACCTCAAAAAGGGAAAGGGTAATTACGAACAAGGAAAAGGGCAGGGCGGTGGCGTAGACACAGCGGGCTATGCCCTCTGGACCCTCGAAGTCGGTGAACATCCAGCTGACCAAGTGATTCATGCTGTCACACACTTTCTTCTGTCCTCTCCTGGCGACGCCGCCTACTGGAAGTGCAGCAGCAATCGCCCGCCTTCTGAATCAAGTGACTACACCACCACTTATCTCGCAATTCGCGCTCTGAAATACTACGGTAACGCTGATCAGCAAATGGCCATGCGTGAGCGTTTCAACAGTACGTTGAAGTGGCTGCTTGATGCGACACCTGTCACAACCGAAGACAAAGTTTTCCACCTGCGATCGCTTGAATATCTCGAAGCGCCAGTCGCATCACTCAAACTGCACGCAGACAGCCTGCTTGAGATGCAGCAAGCCGATGGTGGCTGGTCTCAAAAGGAGGGAATGGACAGTGATCCATACGCCACCGGTATCGTGATGGTGTGTCTGATCCGCACGCAACAAGTCACTTCAGATAACGCCGCTTACCAGAAAGGACTCTCTTTTCTGCTGCAACAACAAACCGAGCGTGGATCGTGGCACGTGAAATCAAGAAGCAAACCTTTTCAAAAATATTTCGAAACTGGTTTTCCGCATGAAAAAGATCAGTTCATATCTACCGCCGCAACGGCCTGGGCAACGATAGCGTTACTTCTCGCCCTGCCGGAATAGGAAACCACCGATCGCCAAGCGGGAATAGCAACTCCTCATTGCAAACTAAATCAGCCGGGAAATGCGAAACCGTCTCAAATCATCAAATTCGCAATCACGGCCACATCTGCAGTTTGCTGCAGTGTGAACTCAGAGCATTTGATACGAGCACAAGTCGTGATCGCATCACTCCTCTGCCGCACTGATTTTTTCCCGAACTAGCACGTCATCCCCATCGATTTTCACTTCGAAGCAATCAACTCGCGTGCGAGGATTATCCTCCCATTTTCCATCACGAATGCAGAATCGCCATGCATGCCAGGGGCAGGTCACCATTTTGTCCTCGACATAACCCTCGGCGAGCGAAGCCCCCATGTGGGGGCACAGGTCATCGATAGCAAACCATTCCTCACCGGTGCGAAAAACCGCAACCATCCGGCCATCGACGGGGACTGCCCGCCCCTGTCCGTCCTCAAAATCGGTGATTTTCCCCACTGTTTCAAAATCGCTCACAATCCTATTCTCTTTTCTATGATGGTTTCCCTTGTACAGATGACCGTTTCTCAGCCACACTTTAGCGTGTCAGGCAATTGAGTGCCCACCCAGAACCCAACAAGTTTCCGAACCGTAGTCGCCTACCTTTCCACAGCAACGATACAACATCCATGATCAACCTTGAACGACGTCGAATTCTCGAGTCCCGAGTTTGGCCACACGTGCAGACGCCGGCCCAATATGTGGGTGGGGAACGCAACATTGTTGTCAAGAATCACACCGAGGTTCAGGGCAAACTCTGTCTGGGATTCCCCGACGCCTACACCATTGGCATGAGCCACCATGGGCTGCAGGTTCTGTACTCTCTGATGAACCGACGGGAAGACTGGTGCGCCGAACGTGTATTCACCCCTTGGCCTGATATGGAAAAACTGCTTCGCAAACATGACATTCCGCTGTACAGCCTTGAGACCTTTACCGCACTGAGCGAGTTCGATGTCGTTGGCTTGTCACTGCAATATGAAATCAGTGCGCCTAACGTTCTGACCATGATCGATCTTGGTGGCATTCCACTCGAAGCCGCCGATCGCACGATGGCTGACCCGCTGATACTCGCTGGTGGGCCCTGCTGCCAGAATCCGGAGCCGATGGCAGACTATTTCGATGTGATGATCACAGGCGATGGAGAGCCATCCCTACCCGCAGCGTGTGATCTGTGGCTGAAGCTGAAGAAAGAAAGACAGCTCCCCGATGGATCTTTCGCCACCGGCGACGAAGGACGCAAGCAGCGAGAGGATGCATTGGCGATCGTCGCGCAGTCGATCGAATCCGCATACGTCCCAAGATTCTACGCGCCCGAATACGATGATGGTCGGATCACAGCACTGAATCGCACGCGTAGCGACGTCCCTGAAACGATTGCCCCCAGTGTCATCAGTGACTTGGACGGCATTCCCCTGCCAACCCACCCTATTGTCCCTTACATCGAATGCGTGCATGACCGGATTGCTGTCGAGATCATGCGTGGTTGCCCACACCTTTGTCGCTTTTGCCAAAGCACAGTCATCAAACGACCATTAAGAGTGCGTGAAGTTGACACGATCGTTAATGCAGCGATTGAGAGTTACAAGAACACCGGCTACAACGAAATCAGTATTCTTTCGCTCTCCAGCAGTGATTACCCACATTTTGAACCGCTTGTGATGAAACTGCACGAGGTGTTCAAGCCACTGGGGGTCAACATCAGTGTGCCGAGTCTACGGGTCAACGAGCAGTTGCGGACACTTCCTGTCCTGCTGGGAAGTGAACGCCGACGCAGCATGACGCTCGCACCTGAGGTTGCCCGTGATGATATGCGTGAGCAAATCCGCAAGAAAATCAAGAACAGTGACTTGATTGAAGGCTGCCGAGTGGCGTTTCAAAACGGGTATGAGAGCATCAAACTGTACTTCATGTGCGGACTTCCGGGAGAACGACCGGTAGATCTCGATGGCATCGTCGATTTGGCTGAAAAGATTGCGACGGTTGGAAAAGAGGTCAACGGGCGATACGCGCGAGTCACCGCAAGCGTTTCGAATTTTGTTCCCAAAGCCCATACACCGTATCAGTGGAATGGGATGCAACGCCGCGAGTACTTCCAGTGGGCCCACAAATATTTGTGGAGCCGGCGAAAGATTCGAAGCATCAACATCAAGTGCCACGACATCGAAACAAGCCTTCTGGAAGGTGTTATAAGTCGCGGTGACCGTCGCTCAGGAAAAGCAATCCGCTTGGCTTGGGAACGGGGCGCCAGAATGGATGGATGGCACGAGTACCTTGACGCCCAACGCTGGTGGGACGCTATCGCTGACGCCGGCATCGATGTAGATAAACAGGTGCACGAAAAGTATGAACTGATGGATAAATTGCCTTGGGACCATGTGAATGTCAAGTTCGGCAGGGCTTACCTTGAAAAAGAGCAGGGCAGGGCAACCGTTCAACTGGCTGAAATGGCCAATGCCACTTAGCCTGGAAGGGGCTCGCCGGAATCGTCCTGTTCCAGATCGGAAAAAGCGTTCGAACTGCAGAGGAACGGTTCGATATGCACATGGACATCCCGAACACGGGGCAGGTGGACCAGCAGATGATCCTTGACTTGATGGGCAATTCGATGGCCCGCATCAACCGTCAACATGCCATCGACTTGTACATGGATTTCAATAAAGAATTCCAAACCGCTCTTACGAACCCGAAGCTTCTCTACTGCCTTCACTGCACCCACCGACTCAGCAATTGATCGGACCTGCTGCACGGTTTCGTTGTCCGCTTGTTGATCCATCAACTCGGTGGCAGTTGAGAAGAAGATCTTTGCTCCCGTATAGATGAGTGCGGCACAAAGACATAAAGCAGCAATCGGGTCAATGTAACGCCCCCAGTCACCCGCGTAGGGGGCCGCCAGTAGCGATACAGCAACCAATCCCGAGCCAATTGCGTCGCTCCGATGATCCCATGCCACCGCAGTGAGCGAGGATGAGTCAATTCGTTTGGCAACTCGCATCGTGTAACGGTAGATGCCCTCCTTGATCACCGCACACGTCCCGGCGAGGACGCCAGCAGCGATGCCCGGTACATGCAATTCACCCCCAAAGCGTTTGATCGTCTCTAACGCCAGAAGCCCCGCGCTGAACGCGATCAGCAAGGACACACTGAGCCCGGCAATCGACTCAGCCTTAGTGTGGCCATAGGGATGATCCTCATCCTCCTCGACCTGCGCCATACCTAACGCCCCACGGACGGCCATTGAACTGGCAACGTCTCCTATCGAATTGACCGCATCAGCGATCAAAGCGGCCGATCCCGTAACGATTCCACCAGCCAACTTGATCAACACCAAGATCAGGTTGACACCCAAACCCCAAACGGCAGCACGCGTGGCGTCTACGTACAAACGCTGACGCACGGCAACCGAAGCTTCATCGCGAGGAGGAGTAATGGACAAGTAGTCCTCTTCTGGGTGGGAAAACGAACTCAGCGTCCAGTTTAACAGCAACTCGTTCTTTCCCAAGGTCCAAGCAAATGGGAGCTTCTCTCTGACCATCTGAGTGACTCTGTCATGCGGCTCGAACGGTCAATTGCGTTCGCATGAATGGAAGCCTGGAGGTGCGAAGGGCTGACATTTGTGCCAACCCGATCCATTCCATTACCCGAATTTCACCAATGTCGAATGATTATGGGAGCATCAGATAGCCGTAAAATCTGAAAATTCGTCGACTTGTAGCACGCTGGATTCTGCCACCGCCTCAACCAACTCGCTATTCCGGTTTGCCGCCAAAACTTTGCTCGATGTCTTCCTTGTCTTTCAAGTGCAACCGGTCAACAGTAAATGCGACTGCCGTGGTTTAGTGGGACGCCGACTGCCTGGACCACCTGCATGCTGTTCTTTCAGTTGCTGCTGTTCGCCGGATACTTGTACGCTCATCTGCTGCACACTTTCTGCAAGCCGATTTTACTGGGCTGCATTCACCTTGCAATGCTGGCGACTGCCGCCTTGGCATTACCCATTGAGCCATCAGACGCATGAAAACCAACGGGGGCCGAACTGCCCACGCTTCACCTTTTTTGAATATTAAGCGTCCATGTCGGTCTACCTTACTTTGTTCTTTCAAGCACCGGACCCCGCGTTCAGGCCTGGCTGAGTTACCACGACAATTCAGATCGTGCCCATCACCTTTACGCGTTGCTAAATGCGGGTTCTCTGGCAGCGTTACTCAGCTATCCGTTCCTTGTCGACCCTCTGCTGTCCGTAACCAATCAGTCGCTGTTTTGCTTGTTCGTACTGGTGCAGGGCGTGGTAACGATTGGTCTTTTCAGCGTTCCGAATCCAGAGCAACAAATCTCACGAAGACGCCACCGTTAGTGAGCACGGACAAGATCAGCAACCATCCTCAAGGCTGGATGGTAAAAGCATCATGGCTGGCGTTGTCTGCTCTAGCCTCGACCATGTTGTTGGTCGTAACGAATCACATTTATCAGAATATTGCCATCATTCCATTCCTCTGGGTATTGCCTCTCGGCCTCTACCTGCTGAGTTTCATCATCTGCTTTGACTCACTGCAGTGGTACAGACCCAAATGGACCGCGACCGTGCCCCTGGCAGCCATCAGCTTGATACCTCTGCGAAACATGCTACCTGGGTCTATCCAACTGATCACGGAAGTTTCCATCCCCACGATCATGCTGCCCAATCATCCTCTGTGGGACGAAATCGAGTTAAATCAGGCCACCCCTGCCTGCAAAATCGAGTTCGAAAACACCCCCTATTGGACCGAACGACGCCACCATTTAATGAGCGTACTGAAACTCTGGTGGCAGACAGGTTGCTAGCAGTTTGGTGAAGCAGCGCAACATAAAGGGTTCTGGGTAAGATACAGCGATCGCGGCACGCCCATTTGGAGCAATTCTCCAGTAACGAGACTTTGCCCTTGCTCGTTGTTTCACGCGTTTGCTACTTTCCCATTGTCTTCGTCCCCTGTTGCGTTTGTTTTGAAGGAAAGACTGAAGCGTGGAGTACGGAAGGGTCGATACCTAGATTGTTTCCGTCCACTTTGCGCTGAAAAGTCTCTCTTCTGTTACGGATTGCTTCCTGGGACAAGGATCGCGGCGCTGACGACCGACACGGAAACGGCCAATCACTTCGTCTGATCAGGATGATCTTACGTTGCTGGCCCGGTCATTATGCGATTTCGCATCCATTCGACTCGACAGGATCTCGCCTCAATCAGGGGCGTTATCGAATCGGTGGAAGTTCCAGTCCCAAATGGGAGCAATTCGACGATGCAGATTTATGGCCCTTACCGGGTTTCCACGACGCAGCCCAATGCTGCAGCCCAACGCACACAGCCACAGAAACCGGCTGATGCGGCCCCCCAACCGAACTCAACTGCGTTAGATCAGCTCGATCTGTCCAGTGCAGCGACCGGCGTCAACAGACTCAACGCAAGCACTGCTGCCGCTGGTGGTGGTGAGATTCGAATCGACCGGGTAGCTGAAATCCGGCGTCAGATCGCCGACGGAAGCTACGAGACACCCGAGAAAATGGATGCGGCGTTAGATCGTTTACTCGATCAGTTCGCCTAACGGGGCACAATTAGCCCGGTTCTCCAGTACAGCAGCGGAAATGACCGCGGTGGGGCAATCGCTCCGCACGCGGCCGTGGCGTTCAGTCACATTGCAAGGGAAGTGACCTGTTTTTTGGGATCACCGTTCCACAGTTGGGTAGAATACTTTGGCTGTTAAACGTCGTCCATCTTAGGAACTCTGGCAGATTAGCCATATTGCACCGGGTTCCGGCTCTACTTAAATACGCCCGTGTCCACTGCCGATTCCCTCGAACCACTGAACGTTTCTTCTTCCCCTCAGGAGAGATTCGAAGAATATTTGCAGACTCGAGGGCTGCGTCAGACCAGTCAGCGCAAGTTCCTGATCAAGGCGGTGTTCGAGGAACACGACCACTTCGATGCAGATGAGTTAATTGACCGTCTGCCTCGAAGAGGCGAGAAAAATTACGTGAGTTCGGCGACAGTGTACCGAACACTCCGCGAGTTCGTTGATGCCGGTCTACTGAAGAGTTTTCAACTCGATGGACGGACGGTTTACGAGCTCGATTACGGATACCCGCAGCATGACCACTTGTACTGCACTCGGTGTAGAAAGCTCTTTGAATTTCAGAGTGATGAGCTCATGAACCTTCGAGACAAAGTTGCCTTTGAAAAGGGTTTTCGTGTGAGCGGCCATCGAATGATCATTCAGGGAGTTTGTCGTGATTGTGGTAAAAATCGCCGAAAAAAGCGGAAACAGGATCTGGTTTAGAGCAAATCTCGAATCTGTTTCAGGAGCGCGGTGAACACAAGCTCGTTGTCATCAAACTCGCGGCTTTCGGCCTGTATCTGCAGTACGAGAGTGTTGCCGCCTGCCATCATGATTATCAATCGTGAAACCACCACAAGGTCGAGACAGTAGAACCGGAAGTCGACAGCCCTCTCGTGCTGTGACGCACCCGTTAGTTCGATGTCTTCCTGCTCCATTTCGCCATATTCTTCGGCCATTGAAGTAACGATTTCTTCGATGATTTCCTCTGCCAACTGACCTTCATAGTCTTTTTCGAGGGTAAAAAAACCACCCGTCGGCATCTCAAGCGTCACACCGTCATGTCCCTCGTCCTCTGGGCGTTCGATCTCTTTCCAGTTATCCGGATAGAGAAATCTGATTCCAAAAGACTCGAAAGTGGCAGGCATGCTCAGCACAATCTCACGTTACGGGAACAAATCACCATGATCTGCGGATACTCATGATGCACTAAGTCGTGGAAAATTCCCAGCCGTAGTGAGTCAGTCTCGAGGAGCCTGCATTGCGTTAAACAGGGGGTTTTGATACCAGAACAACTTGCGCCATTGTGCTGGAATCAATCATGCCCCTCAAAATGCTCCGACGATTTACCGAACTGCTGCTGGTGACGGTGTTCACCTGCTGTGGCTGCCAGAGCATGAGCCACAAACAGCAGTTGAAATCGATCGACGCAAGACGTTTTTCCGGCATGGGTTTCCAGAAAATACACGACGGCAGTTGGCAAGATGCCGAGGAATTGTTCACCAAGGCACTCGATAAATCAAAAAACGACGACCGCGCCCACTGGGGATTGGCAGAATCATATTGGAATCGGGGCGAAACCGGATTGGCCGTCGAGCATATGGAACAAGCCGTTCGACTGAGTGCCGGAGATCCTAAAATGGTTCAGCGACTGGGACGAATGTACTTGGAAATAGGCCGCCTCGAAGATGCCAAATTCCATAGTCTGTGGGCACTGGAATCAGAACGTGACTCAGCACAAGCTTGGGCGTTGTACGGTGACTGTCTATTGGCTGCGGCTGGGATATCTGATGCAACACACCCCGCGTTACAACCATCTCTGTCAGCCTATCATCGTGCCTTGGCATTGCAGCCCGATTACCCCAAAGTCCAGCAGACAGCGGCGGAAATCTACAGTACCCAGCAGAGGTACGATCGCGTGCTGGCCACCCTTGATCGATTGCACGACGGCATCGGAGTCGCAGCAGCGCCAGCCCGGGTTGATTTACTCAGGGGCATCGCACTGAAACAGGAAGGCAGAACCGAAGACGCCAAAGAAAGCTTCCGCCGCGCGATCGCCAAAGACGGAAACAATCCTGATCCGCTGATTGAATTGGCCTCTCTGGAATTGCAAGATCGCAAGGTGGACCAATCAAGAGCTACATTGCAGCGAGCTGCTGACCTTGCCCCAGAGCGGTTCGAGGATGGAATGTTGCGGCAGCAATTTCAGGAAGAGGAACAGAGACTCGCTCACGAGAAGACAATCGAGGATAGTCAGCAAAGACGCTAAAACGTCATTCCTAGGATGCCTCAGGGGTGCCTGGTGAACGACGTGGTTGCTGTCTCTAAATCGCGACGATTGTCTGGCCAGACCATGGCTCCAGCGCAACAACCGCCAGCCGAACTCGTGCTGACAGGATGAGCGTGACAACGATAATCCCGATTATTCTGGTTGCATGCATTACAACATCAAAATTTCTTGATTGCCGACACTGCATGACAATCCAAAGTTCTCCCCGCTGACAGCGGGGACGGCTGCGGTTCTGCTCAATTCGTCGCTTACAGCCGACCTATGCCTGTTTCTTAGGCTAAAGTTCTAACAGTCCTTGGAAATAGGATGCTTGTGATTGTATTTACAACTCACTTACCGATTGAGACTCATCATGTCGCTTCACAATACTTCGAGTCAGTCTTTCCCTGTCGCCAATGAAAGCACTTCATCTGGTAACAATGAATTCATTGACCGACGAAGTGCGGTAAAAACCGAACAACAACAAGCAGAGCGTCGCCAATTCGGCAGTTCCCATAGCGGACTGTCACCGGCAGGACGCGAACTCGCAGTTGCCATCGACGAGTACAAAGTACAACACCATCGCCGCTACTTGACCTGCGATGAGATGCTGTCTGTGCTTACCAAACTCGGCTATCAGAATACGATGAACTGAGTAGGCCGACTCACTTGATCACTTGATCAAAGGCTGTATCAACTGGCGTCTGGTCACAACACCGCGGATATTACCGTGGTCATCCATCAGCATGGCAATCTCACTGCCACCGTCGTACAGGCTCAGTAATACCTGCAGATGACGGTCTTCGACACGCCCATTCAGGATGGAATGGAATTCCAGATCAGGGTCATTGCTGCACAGATCTGCGTACCACAGAAATCCAACAATGCGACTCTGGTTCTGAACCAGGATCATCGGATGATTGTGGCGACGAGCTTCGTTTCTCGCATGGCTGACATCAATTGGTGTGGAGACGATTGCCAGACGGTCGACTGGTACTCCAAATGAAATCGCCGATTGATTCCCAACCTCAAACAACCGCTGCGCCAGTGATCGTTGCCCTGCAGCCAGAATTCCGGCTTCGTGACCGTGCCTTAAGACCTGATCAAGCTCTCCGCGGGCCATCGCCAACCGTAGACGAAACGGAGTCTGCCCTGTGACTGTCTGCAATGCCTTCCCCAGCAAGCCCAATACCAACGAGACCGGACTCAACAACACGGTTGCCGACAACAACAGGGGACGTGCCGCTGTGAGCAAACGGTAGGGAGCGTGATAGAACAGGTACTTGGGAAGTAACTCACCAAAAACAAAAACGACCGGAGTCAGGCACATCGACCCCAACAATCCAGCACTGGAACTGTCACCAAAGAACACCGCGACCCCCATCACAATCGCCAGACTGGTGACGTAATTGGCAAGGTTATTTCCGACCAGCGTCGTGGCCACAAAAATCGCCGGATGATTCAGAAGCCAAATCATCCAGCGTGCCATCCGTGACCCGCTCAATCCATCAAGTACGAGTCGTGTTCTCGACACACGGTACAAACCTGTCTCGCTACCGCTGAAGAACGCGCTTAACGAAATACCGACCAGAAACAGGACTACGGCCACCATTATGAAAGATCCTCCTTCCACTCGACCTGCACAATATCAATCCAGATACCATCATCTTCTGCCTCCAAAACGGTCAGCCGATAATCACCTAATCTCGCCGTGTCTCCCATCCGAGGCAGACGCTCATTATTCCGCTGAATGTATCCGGCGACCGTATTGATTCCTTCTTCGGCGACCGCCACCCCAAGACGTTTGGCCAAGGCTCGCACGCTGACCAAGCCCGAAACCCGATAGTGATTCTCAGCAATCTCTTGAATCATGACTTCACCAAAAGGATCCTCCTCATGTCTCGGAGCCAAAATGCTCCGCATGACCGCATCGATTGAGACGGCTCCCAGCAATTCCCCAAACTCGTTGACAACCACCGCAACGGAACGGTGTTCTTCATTCAGTCGGTCCAAAACCTGAGAAACCCTGGATGACCAAGGCACATAAATTACCGGTTCGCTACAGGCTTCCATGTCATCCAACTGTCTCGGCCCCATCATTCGAACACTGACGGAATGGGTGATTATTTCACCCGTCGAATCTGTCACCATCAGGTAGCCACTTGATGGCATACTATTGAGAACAACATCAGGGTCCACGGGCGCAGGACTCATCCAAAGCTTATTGCGAGGTCGCATCAACTCACCGACCCGCGTTTCAGCTATTTCGACCAATCCCTGCAATGCCATCCGCTCACGCTGCAATAAGACGGCATCATCAGTTCCCAGATTGATCGCCCGCTCAATGTCAGCGAGGTCAATTTCCTGCTCAGGTTTGAATGATGGCCAGATCAGACGACTGGCGGCCAGATTCACAGCAGTCACCAGAGGCAGAACCGGACTGACCATCCGAACGGCAAGTGACAGCGGAGGACCAAGCATCACGGCAATCCGAACCGGCGTCAGAACCGCGACGCTTTTCGGCAGCATCTCACTGAAGAAGATAATGGCCAGCAAGCTCACGACGGTGAAAGCTACGGCAACCGGGCGACCAAGGCTGATATCGTTCTCTAACCGCGAGCCAACAATTGCGGCGATCGCAAAGTAGGTCATATTGATCAGCAGGTTCCAAAACAACACGGCCGACAGCAGATGCTCTGGATCTGCAAGCATTTTTGCCGTGATCCTGCCACCAACGCCCGCCCGCGTCAAACTTTTGCGACTGCGATGATTCAACGAAAACATCGCAGCTTCACTGCCGCTAAACAAAGCGCTGAAAACGATCAGAATGCCCATGGCGAGCAGCCAAAGCCAAACGTCCGTGATCCAGTTCAAGCGGCGTCTCCACCGGCCCCACGATCCCGCTCCAGCGATACGTCAAAGTCACTCAAGGAGGGAATCATCATGGCTGCTGTCGTGAATACGTAACCGACCAGCAAGGCAAAAAACACATAAAGATGATCTGCCTGAAGCAGAAACTGCGTGATGGCGTAGAACGTCACCAATGGCAAACCAAAAGAAGCGAAAAAAATTGCGGAAGAAGGATTCCGCCAACCCAGTGAGGCAAACAGGGCTGCTCCACCTCCGAGAATCATCACAAGGAAGGGTGCCAACTGAAGTTGGAAGGCACCGCGAAAGCTGACCATGATCGTCATGCAGATCGCTATCCCGACGCACAGAAAGAAAACAGTCCCCAAACTTGCCAGTATCGCAGTGCGACCCGCAACATAGTTGAGCCCTGAGTGCAATCCAAGCATCGTCACAAACACATACAGGATGATCGCTCCGAGAATCATGTAGACCATATTCTCGTAAGTCATTACTTCGCAACTGGCGAGAAAGATCACCAATAAGATTGGTAGCAGGATCATCTCCTTGGCGACGTATAGCACACCAAGTAGCTTTCCAAAGACGAACTCCTTGGGACTCAAGTCAGTCGCCAGCAACAAATCGAGTGCCAGTCCATCTCGCTCACCCGTCACAGAGTTGACCGCCAAGGCATTTACGAGCACGAGACTGATCACTCCCAGTGCGGCAACTGGAATGGTCGCCGAGGGCAGTGCACGACCAATCCGTCCACCGGGTTCCATGGCCACCCCGCTCTGGATTTGGGAGTACAAAACACCAGCGATGAACAGAAAGAACACCACAAAGGCGACACGAATGACGACAATCTTCCGCCCGTAAGCCCAAGTGCGGACTTCCCGCCACAGGATTGGGTTGTCCCAAACCCTTCGAGGCGACCGTGCTTTCCAATTCGTAGCCGCCATTTCTCCTTCGATCTCGCCAGATGACTCTGGTTCTGGAGCCCTGAGGCGGACATCGCGAGACGGGTTCCAGACGCGAACCCGGGCGACGCCAACAGCCAAAACCACCATTGCCATGAAAACGGTACACACCACAAAGAGGGTCACGCCCAAAGCTGTTTCGCCCGATAAACTGGCCATCGGTGATGCGGCGGCGGCAAGCGCGCGGGGGGGGCTCAAGGCCAGAACAATTGACTGTGGCACGCCGAGAAACAGGGCAGCAACGACCTCGCCGATCCCCACGTACATCAACAGCCCAAGCACCGTCATCGCGATTGCCTGGAACGTCTTGTCACGCCACATCCCCACAACAGTGCCGATGCTACCTGCCAAAAAAATTGTTGCCGCCGTCACGACAAAAACGCCAACGACCTGCTGCGGCGAAACACCGCCGAGCAGGGGTAACGTCAGAAAGAGAGGTAACGCACCCAACAACATTGTCATGGGTGTCAACAATGAGGCTGTCAACTTACCGACAACCACCTCGAAGCCGGACAGCCGCGTCAACAATAATAGCAACAACGTTCTTCGGTCTTTTTCCTGAGCAACGCTACTCGCCGCACCGACCGCAGCAAGACTTGCCAGAACAAGCAGTTGCAAAGGCGCCAAGAGCGTGAACATCCACCCTCCAAACCTCGCGGAGTCACCGCTGGTCGCTAATGATCGAGACCCATCCAGCACCAGATATCCAGTGCATAGCAGCAGGAACAAGGTCAGGACGTAAACTGCTCGAATCAGATAGGTCTTCGGGCGTTTCGGAACCACCGTCGCTTCGCGATTAAAAATCGGACCAAACATGGTTCGGGGCTCAAACTCAACGTTGGGGGTGGATCTGGAAATATAGGTTAGCAGAGGACCACCACACTGGTAGGTGATGACTACCCCTGAAAATCGCTACAACCCGATTAATTGAAAAAATGTTGACAGAACGCCACTTTTAGGCGAACAGTAGACTTCAAAGAGTCTTGATACGCATCAAAGCGTACTAGGGTTTCAGGACGAGCAAAATCTACAGTAGTTATTTCATATAAATACTTCACATGACGCGAAGATGAGAGGTGGCTCATGAAGTCAAAAACGAAAGCAATCAAAACCTTCTTGGGCGAAGAACAGGGCCCAACGACCGTTGAATACGCCATCATGCTTGCCATGATCATCGGCATCTGCATTGTGGCCGTTGTGTACTTGGCCTCACGCACCGGTGAAAGCTTTGACACATCCTCAGGGGCAATCTCTGGAGCCATCTCCAATTAGGCCCAACATGACTGGACCATGATAAATTCTCCTCCTGCGGCATCTCCGACAAGACGGCGGATCCTGATTGACTCAGGGGTCCAGGGAGCACTCGTTCGTCGCACAGGGCTCTATGCCGCCGCGACTGCGATATATTTACTGGTCATTTTTGTTCTGTCGGACTCCCTTAGTCATCCGCAGGAACCGCTTTCGGAGTCATTGTTCCGTTGCCTCAATGAGGCTGTATTCTGGGCACCTGGGCTGATGCTGCTAGCTCCCCTTTTCGCCTACGATCTGATCAATATTTCCAACCGCTTTGTCGGCCCAATGTTCCGCCTGCGAAGGGAGTTGCGAAAACTCTCCAACGGTGAAGATGTCGCCCCCATGTACTCCCGAAAAAATGATTTTTGGGGAGACGCCGCTGAGTCCTTTAACCGCCTCAGGGATGAGCTTGCGACACGACGCCAGGCCGACACCGAATCCGATGAAATCGAGGAAAACGGTGCCAAACCGGCTGTTGAGGCTAATTCGGCCCTTCAGCCCAGTGCCTCCGACTGATACACCCCTTCGTGGCAAATCAGGTAGGGAATTTCCGCAGGGCGAGACACCCGTACGATAATTTTCATCAAGTCGGTAATCAAGCCACGTCGATCTTTACCGTGATTCAATTCATGATTTTGGCTATCTGCTGAATCGACAAGAATTCGTTGACCTGCTGAGAATTCGCTCACACCAAGTAAAGTGGGTCGACTCGTTGCTATGCTGATCCGTGACAAACAAGATCCCGATTGGTAACTCGATGCCAGTCGGTGGACATCCAAAGCTTCAGTCACTTGTCGAATTTCTCAACCCACTCGATCCCCAGCGGCACCGAACGTGAAATCCCTGTTTCGCTCCATCTCCGAAGGATCCTGCCTGCTCAACCTCAATGCGCGAAGCATGGAGGAGATCATTGAGGCCGCTGTTGAGTTTCTAGTGCAGACAGGACGCTTGCCGGAAAAGCAGAAACAGGAGGTCGTTGAGGGGGTCCTCGAACGCGAAAAAACGGTGCCCACAGTCATTGGCCACGCGTGTGCAGTGCCCCACTTCTATAGCGAGTCAATTGAAGAGCCCGCCATGGTCTTCGTGCGTTTGAAGCATGGAGCAAATCTTGGGGCACCTGATGGTATCGCGACGCGGTTCATATTTCTGCTCATCGGTTCTGAACACCAGACGCTACAACACTTGGACACGCTGTCCTCTATCGCCCGACTGATGTCGGACAATGTGTTCCACTTTGAACTGACCTACGCCAAAACACAACAGGATGTGGCTGATGCCATCGAACGTCACATCAACCGCAATGTACTCGCCGCGCCACCAAAGCCCCGCGAGGTTTCTGAGGGTCTGAAGTCGGAGCCCCGTCTATTCGCTGGCATCAAAGCAGATATCAGACGCAGGTTACCTGACTACATCAGTGACTTTAAAGATGGCTTGCAAGCAAAAAGCCTTGCCTCAATCGTGTTCATGTTTTTTGCCTGTCTGGCACCAGCCGTCACCTTTGGTGGCTTAATGGGACTGGAAACAAACGGTGCCATCGGCACCAAAGAAATGCTGATTTCCACCGCTGTCTGCGGAGTCGCATATGCGTTATTTGCTGGACAACCGCTAATCATTTTGGGTGGCATTGGTCCACTGCTGATTTTCACGATCATTCTTTATCAACTCTGCGGTGACCTCGATCAAAGTAGTAACTTTCTGGGAATTTATGGTTGGGTAGGAATCTGGACAGCCTGCCTGACCTGCCTGCTGGCGGTCACCAACGCCAGTAATCTGATGAAATATTTCACGCGTTTCACAGACGAAATTTTTTCAGCATTAATGTCGCTGATCTTCATCTACAAAGCAGTCCAGGGCATCGTTGCGACCTTTGAAAACCCTGGCGAGGGCGGGACCGAGAAAGCGATGCTGGCACTCATTCTAGCCGTTGGTACTTTCTACATCGCGATGTCTCTGGCAAGATTCCGAAGCAGCGTTTACCTGTTCCCATGGATGCGAGAATTCCTTGCCGACTTCGGTCCTTCGATTGCGCTCGGTTGCATGGTCGCAGTCGCCTGGTGGCTGGGAGATGCAAGCACCATTGATAGTCTTGCGGTCAATAGTGCTGACGAGACAACCGAAAATGGCGGCTCCTGGTTTGTCGAGCTTGGGCGAGTACCAGGGTGGATCAAGTTTGCAGCCATCGGACCGGCGATTCTTGCCACAGTACTCATCTTTCTGTCTCAAAATATCACCGCACGCTTGGTTAACAGCCCCGGAAATCACTTGACCAAGGGTGTGTCCTACCACTGGGACCTAGCCGTGATTGGTGGCCTTATCGGTCTCTGCTCACTGCTTGGTTGGCCTTGGATGGTTGCAGCGACCGTTCGTTCACTGGCACATGTGCGTTCACTCGCCATCACTGAAGAAGTCGTGGGCAAGACGCAACGCCAAACCGAAATCATTCACGTTGTCGAGAACCGCGTGACTGCGGTAGCGATTCACATTCTGATCGCGGTTACCCTACTGGTCCTTCCCCTGCTGCAATACGTTCCCATGGCCGCGCTCTACGGCATCTTTCTATTCATGGGTTTTGTTTCGCTGCGAGGCATTCAGTTCATCGAGCGTCTCGGGTACTGGCTCATGGATTCCGCTCTTTACCCCTTGAATCACTACACCCGGCGAGTGCCAACTCGAACGATTCACGTGTTCACACTTGTGCAACTGATTTGCTTGATTGTCCTTTGCGCCGTGAACCTGAGCCCCTATGGTCCAGTTCGAATTCTGTTCCCGATTTTCATCGCTTTCCTTGTGCCTGTTCGCGGCTTGTTAAGTCGTTTCATGGACGAAGATCACTTGGCATACCTGGACGCCGATGAAGAACCAGATGACGAAGGCCTGCACTGGGTCTAGCCTGCACTGGGTCTAGCCTGCACTGGGTCTAGCCTGCACTGGGTCTAGCCTGCA
>JAPKCI010000082.1 GCA_028823035.1 Rubripirellula sp. | reverse complement strand
CCGAGTCATCGGGAACGCAGTCATCAGGAACGCAGTCATCAGGAACGCAGTCATCAGGAACGCAGTCATCGGGAACGCAGTCATCAGGAACGCAGTCATCCCCAGCGGGAGAACTCGAAACGGATGCCGGTCCGGAATTTACCTTGGAGCAAAATCTGGAGGGCATCCTGGGTGAGTTTGCTCAGACTCTTGTGCCAGAGCAGCAGGACCTGAACCAGACGCTTCCCCAGACCAGTCTGAAATCGGCATCGGATGCAACGCGGCAACCTCAGGCCATTTCGAAGGCATCGTCCGTTCGTCCTCGGAGCATTCAGCCGACTGGCAGGACAAGCGGCAACTCCACAAGCGGCAACTCCACAAGTGCGACATCGGTAGATGTCGAATTTCCTGACAGTAGCTTGGACTACGTGACGCTGAACAAGCTTGGTGAAGGTGGAATGGGGACGGTGCATCTGGCCCGTCAGGTGGCGCTAGGACGTGAAGTGGCGCTGAAGCAGATTCATCATCGGTCCAGCTGCAAGCAGTCGACGCGGGACGAGTTTCTGACGGAAGCGGTACTGACTGGAAAGCTGGAGCATCCGAACATCGTTCCGATTTACGAGGTTGGCGAATCTCCCGACGGTGATCTGTTCTATACGATGAAGAATGTGAAAGGCTGCACGTGGGACGACACGATCGATGATCTGTCGCTAACGGAGAATCTGGGGATTCTCATCGATGTCTGTGACGCGATCGCATTTGCGCACGCCGAAGGAGTCATTCATCGGGACCTGAAGCCCCAGAACATCATGACAGGTGGTTTTGGTGAGGTGCTGGTGCTGGACTGGGGGATGGCGGTCCTGGTGGTTCCCGGTGAAGACGTCACAGTCTCCGCGGGTGGCACGCCTCATTACATGGCTCCGGAAATGATAAAACCCCCGTGTCGTGTGGGTCCCCGGAGTGATGTGTACCTGCTGGGTGCAATCCTGTTCCGTTTTCTTACGGGTCAGCCGCCACATGTTGGTGGGTCGGCGCTGACCTGTCTCGCATCGGTCACGAAGAATGAGATTGTGGAACCGGACGAGGAACGAATTCAGGCATTGGATTCAACGGGTGAACTTCTCGGTGTGGCGTTGAAGGCTATGGCCACGGACCCGCGGGATCGTCATCAGACGGTTCGAGAGTTCCAGCAGGCGGTGCGCGATTTTGATGCGCACCGCGAGAGTCTGACGTTGGCCACCCATGCCAACGAAGTTTTGCAGGTCGCTGACCAGAATGGTGACTACGCACAGTACGCCGAGGCAGTGTCCGGTTTCAGTCAGGCGGTAGCGCTGTGGGAAGGGAATCAAACAGCGGCAAAGGGTATTCAGCGAGCCCGGCAGGCGTATGCCTTGTGCGCTGAGCGCAAAGAAGACTTTGAACTTGGCCTGTCGCTGCTCAATGAATCGATTCACGGCCAGCAGGATATCATCCAGCGGCTGACCGCTGCACGCGACGAACGCAATGCACGTCTGGGACGCCTGCGCCGCATGAAGCACGGGCTGGTGGTCGCCGCCGTGCTGATCTTTGCAACCGTTTTCGGCGCCGCCTTCTGGATTAATCAAGAAAGGATTGAGGCCGATAAGCAGCGGCACATCGCAGTGAGAGAGCGTGACAAGGCAGCCGTCGCGGAGGCTGATGCGAAAAGGGAAGCGGACAACGCCCGGAGAAATGCGTACACCTCAGACATGCTACTGGCGACACTCGACTGGGAAGATGCGAGCATTGGCCGCCTCAGAGGCCTGCTGGAACGGCATCGCGGAGGTACCCACAAAGGCTTCGAATGGCATTACTGGGATCGGCTGCTAAACAACGACCTGCTCACGCTCAATGGTCACACCCGGGATATCCGTAGCGTCGTGTACAGCCCACAGGGGACGCGGTTGGCCTCGGCAAGTTTTGACAACACGGTGAAAGTCTGGGACGCCGTCAGCGGTCAAGAGACGCTCGCGATCGATGGACACACCGGTCCGGTCTGGAGCGTGTGTTTCAGCCGCGACGGACAGCGGTTGGCCTCGGCAAGTTTTGACAACACCGTGAAAGTCTGGGACGCCGTCACCGGTCAGGAGACGCTCACGCTCAAGGGACACGACGACAAAGTATTCAGTGTGAGTTTTAGTCCGGACGGGCAGTGGCTGGCTTCCGCGAGCGGCGACAATACTGTGAAGGTGTGGGACGCGGCCACGGGTCAGGAGATACGCACGCAAACCGGACATGACCAGGCCGTTGTGAGTGTGTGTTTCAGCTCGGACGGAAAACGGATGGCCTCCGCGAGCACCGATCACACAGTGAAGGTTTGGGACGCCGTCACGGGGCAAAACCAGTACACGCTCAGCGGACACACCGACCAAGTTTGGTGTGTGTGTTTTAGCCCCGACGGGACGCGGCTTGCTTCGGCGAGTGCTGACAAGACAGTCAAGATTTGGGACGCCTTGACCCGTCAGGAAATACGAACGCTTGCTGGACACACCGGCCCGGTCTGGAGCGTAGGTTTCACCCCGGATGGTCTGCGGCTTGCTTCCGCCAGCGACGACACAACGGTCAAGGTTTGGGACGCGTTGACCGGTCGCGAAACGTTCACGCTCAAAGGACACATCGATGATGTTTACAGTGTCTGTTTCAGCCCGGATGGCACCCGTCTGGTCAGCGGCAGCCATGACAAAATGGTCAAATTGTGGGACACGACCACTGGTCAGAATTCGCTCGCATTCAAAGGTCACACTGAGCATGTCGTCAACGTGTGTTTCAGCCCGGACGGGACGCGGTTGGCTTCTGCGAGTGACGACAAGTCAGTCAAGGTATGGGACACGACAACGGGTCAGGAAACGCTCACGTTAATAGGACACACCCAGCCTATTCGTGGCGTGGCGTACAGTTCGCAGGGGACGCGGATTGCCTCGTCGAGTCTTGACAATACGGTGAAAGTTTGGGATGCCGTCACGGGTCGGGAGATGCTCACGCTCACGGGACACACCGGTCCGGTCTTGAGTGTGAGTTTCAGCCCCGACGGGCAGCAGTTGGCCTCCGCAAGTAGTGACAATACTGTGAAGGTCTGGAATGCGGTAACAGGGCAAGAGACGCGCACGCTGAAAGGGCACGCCGACCGGGTCGTTAGTGTGAGTTTCAGCCCTGATGGGCAGCGACTGGCCTCCGCGAGTTATGATCAGACAGTGATCGTCTGGCTTGTAGCTTCGGGGCAACGGTCACTTACTTTACAAGGACACAATTACCTGCTCTCGAGCGTGTGTTTCAGTCTGGACGGGCAGTGGCTGGCTTCCGCGAGTGGTGATGAGACAGTGAAAGTTTGGAACGCCGCCACGGGTCAGGAGAAGCTTACGCTCACCGGTCATACCAACTATGTCCACAGTGTGTGTTTCAACCCGGACGGGACTCGGCTTGCCTCAGCGAGCAGAGATGGTTCGGTGAAGGTCTGGGACGCCGCCACAGGGCAGGAGACACTCTCCTTGAAAGTCAAAGTCGGCGATATCTGGTGCGTCTGTTTCAGTCCGGACGGGACGCGGCTTGCCTCGGCGAGTACCGACAACACCGTACAGATCTGGGATGCCCGCCCACCGACACCGCAACTACGGGCGCAGTCGCAGGCCCGGGGACTGCTCATCTCAATACGGGATCGCGTGAACTCTCTTGAGGACTTGCAGGCGGAGATCCGCAGCGACATAACCATCAGCAGTTCGGTTCGCCAGCTGACGCTCGATTGGTCCGAACGCTTTTGGAACGCTCAACGATAGGTGTGATAGCAAACATCGGGGGTCGTTGGCAAAGTGTGGCACATGGCCCAGACCTCCTCTGCTAACTGGGGCTCGGTAGCAATCAACTCGGCCAACTCCAGTGCATTGGGTGAGAGCGAGGGCCGAGAACGCCCAGTATTTCCGAGAGGCTCTTTATGTTCTCTTTGTGAAAGCTGGCCACACGATCACATTTTGGTTCAGTCGCAACACCTGCCTCTAGATCGGGTTCGTTGTGACGAATACCACGGTTCGACTACTCGCTTTGTAAGGTTGATTCCTGGCCATGAGCATGACCCATACCGGAATCGTTTTGAAAGGCAGTGCTTGATTAGCCATGCTCTCTGATGCTGACACAGTCTTCTGAGGCAACAATGATGTGATCCAGAACGGCGATGCCGAGTATTTTTCCTCCTTCGGTCAATTGTTCTGTCACCATCATGTCCTCGCGACTGGGGGTGGGATCACCGCTGGGGTGGTTGTGCACCAGAATGACAGCGGAGGCTGAGTCACGGATCGCAGCACGGAATACCTCGCGAGGGTGAACCAGACTGGCGTCCAACGTCCCAATCGTGATTTGGTGATTGTTGATGGGTTTGTGCTTGGTATTCAATGTCACCAGGTGAAATTCTTCCTGTGAGGCGTTGTGCGCGAGTCGCGAGAATTGGTCACGACAGTAATCGATCGCTGCCCGCGTGCTATTGATCCGCTGCTGGCGTTGCTTGGGAATTCTCTCGACACGCGCCACCCTTCGACCCAACTCAATGCCGGCCATTATTTTTGCATAGCTGTTTCTCGTTGCGGCAGGGCTGATCTCTTTTAACTCGACCATGCTGCAGTCGGGTAATTCTGTCAGTCTTGAACTGAATCGGTTTGCGATTCTTTGACCGCCCAGGACTGCGGATTCTCCCGCAACACCCACATGGATCAGGATGGCCAGAAGGTCGGCATTGGCCAGTTCGCTCGGACCATGCCGAAGCAGCTTTTCCCGCGGCCGATCCTCAGCCGGACTCTGCTTAATTTGTAAACCGTGGATTTGGCGATCAATCCAGAGCCGCAGCCCGGAATCCGAGCGTGCGGACCGTGACCATTGATAGCGGATCTCGTCGTTGCAAAACACTTTGCAAAGCAGGCCATCATCAGCCAGTTGATGAACGGTCCGTGTAACGTAACAGGGAGGTGTTTCTGAGCAGCAAGTCTTGGCTTCGCTTGCTGAAAAGTCTTTCAGCTCAGTCAGAGGTTGGATCACCGCTTCAAGTCGTCTTTGCCGTTCTTCTGTCATTGAACTCGCCCCGTGTTCAGATGCTGTCAGGAAAATAGAGCTTGCCAACAGATGGCTACTCAACCGTCCCGCCATACGTCGGTTGTGCCGTGGTACGGCATTCCGGCGACAGCGGGAGTCCAAACTTGGGGCTGCGGTGAAAGTATAGCCCAGACCAACCGCCAACTTGCAATCAGCGGCTCTGGTTTTCCATCAGGTTGATGAGCTTTCTGAATGAAAGCAAATGAGAGTGGCTCAGGTGGGTAATGCTGGCAGTTTGAGGTGCCAGTCAGTGTCGACCTGTCAATCGATGGAATCAGTCAAGAAACGTTGGGTTCGTTCGACGATGTCAGAGGAACGAGGCTGGCCAAAGCATCTTCAATGGCGACTTCCTGCCGTTCCCGTTTTAAGAAGAAATTGACGTGCGTGTAGCCACAATTTTCCAGTAGTCGCATGGCCGTTTCGTATCCATCAGCAACCCGCTCAGCAACGTGTGCGTCCGCGCCCAGTGTGACAGGAATATTCCGCAGCCGCATCTCGGCGAGCATGGCGGGGAAGGGGTTCATTTCCGAAACAGTCTTGTTGACTCCCGAAGTGTTTAATTCCATGGCTACGCCGGTGGCGGCGATACGATCCAGTGCCGGGCAGATTACATCGAGCATTCTGGTTGGGTGCCAGGCTTCGGATGTAAAGTTCTTGATCAGATCGGGGTGGGCAATGGAATCGAACAGTCCAGTCTCGGCCGATTTCGCGAGCAATTCAAAGTACGTTTGCTGAACGTCAACCAGATTGTCGCTCCAGTACTTCTCTCGGAATTCTGGGATCTGTGGGTGGACGGACCCCAAGACGAAGTGGAAATCTTTCGAGGCAAGCTGCTTTTCGAGGTAAGTTTCGTATCCCTCGAAATAATCGGCTTCCAGCCCGAGTCTGACATCGATTTGACCCTGCCATTCATCCCTCGTGCGGGCCACCAAGTCGACATACTGATCCAACTCATTTTCGGACATGCGGACCGCAGCCGAAAATCCGTTGGGCATGGGGTTGTGGCACGTTACCATCAGGCCCAGTAGTCCTCGCTGTTGGGCGACCGCTGCGTATTCAGTCGGTTCGCCGTAGGCGTGCTTGCAGAGTGGTGTGTGGGAGTGCGATTCAAATAGAATGGGGGCAGCCACGAAAGAGTTCCCGGTGGAAATGCGATGCTCAAAGCAGGTCGGACCGCCTCTACGGTAAGCTGGTGGGGAACTTTTTGCGAGGAGGGTCGAGTCGTGTTAGCCCGGTGTTTTTTGACCAATGCAGGAGTTGGATAGATGGAATCAGAACGCAGTCATAGAAGTCGTTCGCAACAGATCAAGAGCATGAAAAAGATTGATGCGGCCACTCGGCGGCGAGATTTTTTGAAGATGGGCACCATCGCGGCGGCCGCGACCATTGTCCAACCACATGTGCTGGGTGGCCCTCTGCATGTCGCGCCCAGTGATCGCGTGAATGTTGCTCTGATCGGTGCTGGTGGTCGCGGTTTGCAGAATGCTCGCGAGTTGCTGAAGCTGAAAGATGTGCGGATCACTGCGGTGGTTGATCCGGCAGAGCATTGGGATCTGGGGAAATTTTACTATCGAGGCGTTGCTGGCCGACTACCGGCCTGTCAGGAGATCGAGAAACAGTACCGCGAAATCGAGCCAGCTTTCAAATGCATTCAGAAAGCCGACTATCGGGAACTGTTCTCTAAACATGCAGGAGAGGTGGACGCGGTACTGTGTGCGACACCAGACCATCAACATGCACACGTCAGTCTCTCAGCGATCCGTGCTGGAAAGCATGTTTATTGCGAGAAACCTTTGACACATAACATTGCCGAAGCACGGTTGGTCGGCAAAGCCGCGGCTGATGCAGGGGTGGCCACGCAGTTGGGAAATCAGGGTCATTCAAAAGATACCATTCGCGAAACGGTTGAATTGATCCGCGCAGGTGCGATCGGTGAGGTCGCAGAGGTGCATGCATGGGTGCCGGCAACCCGTTGGAACAAGACATTGATGCAACCTCCATCGGTTGGACAAGCCATTCCCAAGGGATTGGATTGGGACCTGTGGTGTGGTGTTCGAACCCCACCCGCCTTTCACGAAGTTTATGCGCCGGTGGCGTGGCGAGATTTTTGGGAATTTGGTTGTGGTGCCATGGGGGATTTTGGTTGTCATGATCTCGATTCAGCAGTCTGGGCCCTCGATTTGGATCTTCCCACACGCATCGAAATGCGACCCGCTGGTGCAAGTGATCCGGCGCTGGCGCCGTTCGGTGAGATTGGTTACTTTGACTTTGCAGCACGCGGTCAACGCGGTCCCGTCAGATTGAATTGGTACAGCGGTGGTCTGATGCCGCCGACGCCTGAGGTCTTGCCGGAAGCGGCAGCGTTGCCGCGCCGAGGGGTAATGTTTGTGGGCACGACCGGCGTGATGGTCTGCGGCGGCGCTGGGGGGAAATCGGTGATTTATCCCGAGGCTCACGCTCAGACGATTCAAACGCCAGAAAAAACTTTGCCACGGTCTGCTGGGCATCACCGTGATTGGGTCGATTCCATCAAGGGGGGGCCCGCAGCCAGCAGTGAATTCGGCTATGGTGCAAAGCTCACTGAGATTACTCTGCTCGGATTAGTGGCGATGCGAACAGGGAAAGTGATTCACTGGGATGCTGCCGCGATGAAGGCAGTCAATTGTCCCGAGGCAGACCTGATAGTTCGGGGCCAATATCGTCAGGGTTGGAGTTTGGATGCATGAGATTGCCAAGTGGATCAACGATTGCCGTGCTTTTTTTCTGCCTGGGATGGGGCGTTCCAGCGAAAGTTGTCGGGGAGGAACAAACGCAGACCGAAACACGGGACGCTGTAAGACGCGCGGTGCAGAACCCGAACCCGCAGCAACAAGCCGTGCAGTCAACCGAATTGCAGCAACCCAACGTGTTGTTCATTTCGGTGGACGACCTTGCCTGCACGCTGGGATGTTACGGAGACGTGGTTGCTAAAACTCCTAACATTGATCGGCTGGCAGCCAGTGGGGTCTGTTTCCGGCGGGCTTACAACCAACTGCCGCTGTGCAATCCGACTCGGGCATCGATCATGACCGGGCTGCGTCCGGATCAAATCAAGGTCTACGATTTGGATCGCCATTTCCGCGATGAGGTGCCCGATGTGGTAACACTGCCCCAAGCATTTCAAAAAGCTGGTTACTTCGCGGCCCGGGTTGGAAAGATCTATCACTACAACGTGCCGGCCTCGATTGGAACTGACGGGTTTGATGACCCGCCATCATGGATGCAGACCATCAATCCGATTGGCCGTGACAAGGCCGAGGAACACCTGGTTTTTAACGCCGAACCACATCGGAAAATAAGTGGAGCGCTCAGTTGGTTGGCTGCCGAAGGAGAGGATGAAGAACAGACCGATGGGATGATCGCGACTGAGGCGATCAGGTTGATGGAAGCGAAAAGCAAAGAACCATTCTTTTTGGCGGTCGGCTTTTTTCGCCCTCATACTCCCTATGTAGCCCCACGAAAATATTTTGACATGTATCCCCTTGATGAGTTGAGGCTGCCATATGCACCCGCTGACGATCGGGCCGATATTCCGACTGCCGCCTTTGCACACAACTGTCCAATCCCCAATTACAGCTTGCAGCCGAAAACGTTACTGCAGGCAACGCAGGCTTATTACGCTTGTGTTTCTTTTGTCGATTCGCAGGTGGGGCGTTTGCTCGATGCGCTTGATCGCTTGAAACTGACGGACAATACAATCGTTGTGTTCTGGAGTGATCATGGTTATCACTTGGGCGAACATCAGGGTGTCTGGCAGAAACGGACCTTATTTGAACAGGGAGCACGGGCTCCCTTGATCATTCGGGCGCCAGGCCAAGCCGGCAACGGACAGCCAAGCCCGCGGGTGGTCGAGTTCGTCGACATCTATCCAACTTTGACGGAACTGGCAGCGATCAAAGCCCCCCAAGGTCTTGCCGGCAAGGACCTCAGCGTGTTGTTGAATGACCCCATCGCATCCTGGAATGGTTATGCCATCACGCAGGTTCTAAGGCCCGCCGACAGTCGACTGCCCGAACCAGTGATGGGATGCAGTATTCGGACTGATCGATGGCGGTATACCGAATGGGCCGACGGTGATGCCGGGAAAGAACTCTATGATCACCATGCCGATCCACTGGAATTCAACAACCTCGCAATTGAACCCGATGATCAGGCCAGCAGGCTGATGCGGCGTCTGCAACTGACCCTGCGGAAACATGCGTCAGGTGCCATTCCTGTCACGCCTTTCAATCCCGCCCGGCTTTGACTCGGCGGTGAAACGGTCTGTGCATGTGCCGGTCTGTGCATGACGTGATTTCGGCCATACCTGCAGGCTACAAGGACTTGGTTTCGGGACCAGAAACGGGGGGGGCATGCGAAGGTGGGATCACACGTCAGGATGCCGCTATCGCAGTATTCCGGTTCACTCGTTTGCGGTCACTTTCTCTGAGCAGGATCTTTCGCAGGCGGATGCTCTTCGGGGTGATCTCGACCAGTTCATCCTCTTCGATGTATTCGAGGGCAGCTTCCAGTGACAGGTCACGTGGCGGCTTGAGAATCACGTTGTCATCGCTACCTGCCGCCCGAATGTTGGTCAGCTTTTTCTCACGACAGGGGTTCACCGTCATGTCATTATCGCGGGCGTTCTCGCCAACAATCATGCCTTCGTAAACCTCGATCCCGGGTGGCACCAGCAGTTCGCTGCGGTCCTGCAAGCCGAACATGGCGAAAGGTATGGTTTTACCACTCACCATCGAAATCAGGACACCATTGGCACGCTTGGGGACGTCACCCTCGACAGGGCGGTAGCTCTCGTATCGGTGGTGGATAATAGCCGTTCCACGGGTGGCGTTGAGCAGTTTGGTTCTCAGGCCAATCAAACCGCGTGAGGGGACCAGGAATTTCAACAGGCTGTAATCACCTCGCTGCGACATCTCTTCCAATTGTCCGCGTCTCAGGCCGACCAGTTCCATCACTGGCCCCATGGTTTCAGTTGGAACTTCGACACGGAGAGTCTCGAAGGGTTCGTGCCGCTTGCCATCAATCATTTTGAAAATGACGCGGGGTTTGCCAACGCTCAATTCAAATCCTTCGCGTCGCATGGTTTCGATCAGGATTGCAAGATGCAGGACACCGCGACCTTTGACGGCGTAGGCTTCGACACCCTCAACCATGTCGACTCGCAACGCAACGTTGCGTTGCAATTCCTTCTCAAGTCGCGTTTTTAGCTGTCGGGTAGTCACGTATTTGCCTTCCCGTCCTACCATGGGGGAAGAATTGACACTGAAAACCATTTCGAGCGTCGGTTCGTCAACGGTCAGACGGGGCAAGGCATTGTTGGCATCGACCTCGCCAATCGTGTCGCCGATCTCGACGTCGGTAATTCCCTCGATTGCGACGATATCACCCGCTTTGGATGACTCTGCCGCTGTCCTTCCCAGATTGTTAAACACGAACAAGCCGCCAACTTTCTGTTTCTTGACCCTGTGCTTCTGGTGAAGATCAACCGTTTGGCCCAAGTGAACCGTCCCCGATTCAATTCTTCCGACTGCGATTCGACCAACATAATCACTCCAGTTGAGCGTAGTTACCATTATTTGCAGGGGCGCCTCATCATCCACTTCCGGCCCTGGTAGATCATCTACCAGTAAATCCAGTAACGGTCGCATGTCTGTGCTTGGAATGGTCGGATCTGTGGTGGCGTACCCTTCCTTTGCGCTGGTGTAGACGTAAGTTGCATTGTCCAGTTGTTCGGCACCTCCCAGTTCTGCCAGCAATTCCAGGCCTTCGTCGAGCGCTTCCGTCGGACGTCCGTCAGGACGATCTACTTTGTTGACCACCACAATCGGACGAACGCCAGCCTGCAATGCTTTTTCGAGAACGAATCGAGTCTGTGGCATCGGCCCTTCCGCAGCATCGACTAGCAGCAGGCAACCATCGGCCATCTTGACCACGCGCTCGACCTCACCACCGAAATCCGCGTGCCCGGGCGTGTCGATCAAGTTGATTTTCACGCCGCGATAAGGGATCGCGATGTTCTTGGACAGAATCGTGATTCCCCGTTCACGCTCCAAATCATTGGAATCGAGGATTCGTTCACCTTTTAATTCCGCATCGCGGAATTGACCGCTTTGACGCAGAAGGCAATCGACGAGCGTGGTTTTCCCGTGATCGACATGGGCAATGATCACAACGTTTCGTATGTCTTGGCGACGCAAAGGAGATAGGTCCGGTAAAAATGTTTAATGTGGGACCCGTAACGATGCTTACCGAGTCGAACTCGGAAAGCGATTGAATACGGGCAAGAAGCAGACGAAACCTGCTGGTCAGCAAATTCTGTTAAGCCAACTCAGATGCTTTCGTTGCTGAGTGACGTCATTATCTATTTACGCCAGCCACCAAAACAAGATTCCGTCTGACCAAAATTGGTCCTGGCTCGCGATGATGGGTTGACCATGAGTCGTCAGTGGGCGTGATGTTTGTAGACGCCGGTCAGTTCACCTTCTGCAGTGGTGATGACAAGCGTCGTTTTGACGACGTCACCCATCTTGACTGCTGTTGAAAGCAAGGGATCGGTGATGCGGTATACCAAGCCATCAGGAGTTTCCGTTTTCTCGAAAGTATAGTCGCTCATCTTTCCGGCGATGTCAGTTGTCATGGCCACTTTGGTCACTGTGTCAGGCTTGACGGCGTCTGCGACGAATACCGTGAACGTGTCTTTGTCGTCGGCAAACTGAACTTCAACGTCCTTGTCTCCACTGAGTTCGATCAGATGGCCTCCTCGAATTCCATGGGCTGGATGATCGTGAGCGTCCGCGTCGTGGTCATGATCGTCCTCGTGATCATGGCCGTCATCGTGATCATGATCGTCCTCGTGATCATGGCCGTCCTCGTGATCATGGCCGTCCTCGTGATCATGGCCGTCCTCGTGGGCAGTTGCTTCAGGGTTCGGCGTCGTTTTCGGTTCATCGCACCCCACCATCATGAACCCGTACATGCAGGTGATCGACAGGCACAGGAATTTGGCAAAACTATGGTTCATCATGAATTTGGCTGATCAGGTGAAAGAGTGAAGATGCAAAGCGGTCCGGTGAGACCGTTGATCGATGAAAGGGTTGTTACGCAGTTTTAGTAGCGGTTGATCGAACAATCTCTATTTGACGTTGAACGGGCGATTTACCCCACCCCAAATTCCTCACCCTTCTTGCCCTTTAATGGCAAACTCTGCCGCATTAGCCATTTCTGCGCTCCAATTTTACGGGCCATGAACGAGTGCCGTTGCCATATGACGAGCCTTGTGGCATAGTTGCGACCGCAAAAGCCCGCCCACGGTGTTGCCCAAACGAAGCTTTGCCGGTTTCTACCGCAGGAGTTGTTCGGTCCAGCCCGTCGCACGCTTTCCCATCGACGATCAGGTCTGCAGAGTTTGTCTGATTGCCCGTCTTGGTTCGCTGTTTCGGCGGATTGTATGCACGGTTGACTTTGTGAAAAAAATCACAAAGTATTGAGTTGTGGGAGGGCCGTACTGGATGGCGTTTGCTATCGCCGCAACCATTCTGTCCTCCCTCGTCATTTCGAGTACTTTCACAGCAATGACCACGATCAGACAGGGTCTAGATCTGCCAATCTTGGGCAGCCCCGAACAACACATCGATAGAGCGGCGGCCGTGAGCCGTGTCGCGATTTTGGGTGATGACTACATCGGTATGAAACCGACAATGTTGGTCACCCCGGGTGAAAAGGTGCGGGCTGGGCAACCATTGCTTGAAGACAAGAAAAACCCCGGCGTGGTTTATACATCGCCAGCATCGGGCAGCGTCGCGTCAGTGAACCGAGGCGCGAAGCGTAAATTTGAATCGGTCGAAATCGACGTTGAAGGCGACGATTACGAAGAGTTCGACGGGGCACGTGGTCGTGACCCGGTCGAATTGGGACGGGACGGGCTCACCGAGCAGTTGAGGATCTCCGGGCTGTGGACGGCATTCCGGACGCGTCCCTATGGCAAGGTACCAGCCCTAGGCACCCAGCCAAGTTCGATTTTCGTCCAGGCCGTTGATACCAATCCGCTCGCTGCTGACCCCGCCATTGCGATGGCAGACCGAAAAGAACAATTTGCTTTGGGGTTGCAGTCGCTGACTCAGTTAACCGATGGCACCGTTTTCGTTTGCAAGGGGGATCAGGCAGAGATTCCCGGTGCGGGGATCAACGGCGTTCAGGTCGAGACATTTTCGGGGCCGCATCCAGCGGGGTTGGTCGGGACACACATTCACTTTCTTGACCCGGTAGGGCCGACCAAAACGGTCTGGTACATCGGCTATCAGGATGTGTGTGCGATTGGATCGCTTTTGCAGACCGGGACACTGGACCTTCGCCGGGTCATTTCTCTCGGCGGCCCGGTGGTCAAACAGGCCCGACTGTTGGAGACGCGGATGGGAGCATCGGTGGATGAGTTGATTGCCGGTCAGTACGACGACAGCGTCAAGATTCGTCCTGTTTCGGGTTCGGTGCTCTGCGGGCGTACAGCATTCTCGCCCCATCACTATCTGGGGCGATACCACACGCAAATATCTTTGTTGGAAGAGGGTGATGAGCGGGAGTTCCTGGGTTGGCAGAAACCGGGCATCGATAAGTACTCGGTCACGCGGGTTTTTGCTTCCGCCGGAATGCCGAACAAAAAGTTTGCATTCACCACCAGCACACACGGCAGTGAACGGGCCATGGTTCCTCTGGGCACCTATGAAAAGGTGATGCCACTGGACATTCTGCCGACTCAATTGTTGCGGTCGTTGATTTACCGCGACACTGACGAGGCCCAGCAGTTGGGTGTCCTTGAGCTTGAGGAAGAGGACGTCGCCCTGTGCACGTTTGTGTGCCCGGGAAAATACGAATATGGATCTTTGTTGCGGGCGAGCTTGGCAACGATTGAACGAGAAGGCTGATCCCCAACCTCTGGTTGGATTGACAGGAAAATAAGAGATGAAAGCACTGCGTGACGTCCTCGATAAAGTTCACCCCTTGTTTGCCAAGGGCGGGATTTTGGAAGTGGCGTATCCGATGTACGAAGCGTTGGACACGTTTTTGTACACTCCCGGCGAGGTAGCCAAGGGCACAACCCACGTTCGTGACGGTATCGACCTGAAGCGAATGATGATCACCGTCGTAATGGCGTTGATACCGGTGACTCTGTTTGGGATGTGGAACGTCGGTTACCAAGCCAATACGGCGATTGAGAAAATGGAAGAAGCCGGCATCGACCATGTCGGTGACTGGCACTACACCATTTACAACGCGATTGGTTTCGCCAATGACCCCACAGACATTACCGCGAACCTGATTCTCGGCGCTATCTTCTTTATCCCGATTTACGCGGTCTGCATGTTTGTTGGAGGCCATATCGAATTGGTGTTCAGCGTGCTGCGGGGGCATGAGATCAATGAGGGTTTTCTCGTCACGGGGTTGCTGTTTCCGTTGACCTTGCCGGCGTCGATTCCCTTGTGGCAAGTAGCCTTGGGAATTGCCTTTGGGGTGATTGTTGCCAAGGAGGTGTTCGGCGGAACCGGGCGAAACTTCCTTAATGTGGCACTTACCAGCCGAGCCTTTCTTTACTTTGCCTACGCGGGGCAGATTAGCGGCGACAAAGTCTGGACGGCCGTCGATGGATTCAGTGGTGCAACGGCGTTGGGACAGATGGCAAATGCAGTGGCCGAAGATGGCGATGCCAATGCTGCGGTCGACTCGCTGCAGACTGTCGGTTACGTCTGGGGTGAAACTGGGGCCATCACCTGGATGAGTTCCTTCATTGGAACGATTCAGGGATGCGTTGGCGAGACGAGCGCCCTATTCTGCATTGTTGGTGCCCTCATCTTGATTGCTACCGGCATTGGGTCATGGAAGATCATGGCTGGAGTGATCGGTGGTGTGGTTGGTACGACACTGGTGATGAATGCGGCAACCGCCCTGAGTCCCGAGTTGCTCACTTCGAACCCAATGTTCGGCGTGCCGTTCTGGTGGCATCTTGTCATCGGCGGCTTGGCTTTTGGATTGGTCTTCATGGCGACCGACCCGGTCAGCGCATCGATGACCGATAAAGGAAAATGGTTTTATGGAGCCTTGATCGGCTTCATGACAGTTTTGATTCGCGTGGTGAACCCAGCATTCCCTGAGGGGATCATGTTGGCGATCCTGTTTGGTAACGTGTTTGCCCCGCTGATTGATTACTTCGTGGTTCAAGCTAATGTTCGCAGCAGGATGAAACGCTATGCAAAAACGTGATTCACTGGGGTATACCCTCTCTGTCGCAGCTATCTTGTGCGTAGCTTGTTCGCTTGCAGTCAGCACCGCAGCTGTTTCGCTGCGTGATCGCCAGGAAGCTAATGTCGCGCTGGATCAGCAGAAGAACATTCTGGATGCAACGGGATTGGCGATTGGCGAATACGGTGTGCAGGCCAGCGAACTGTCCAGTAAGGAAATCGAGGCTCTGGATGCTTACATTAGTGCCAAGTTGGTCAACCTTCAGACGGGTGACTATGTCGGTGACGACCAGTCTCTTGGAAGTTACAGCTTGGTTGAAGAGGCCGCCGATCCTGGTAAAAGCATTCCCATCGTGGAACCGAAGTTCAACCCAGGTGAGCCGCGTCGGCCGAATGTCATGAAGGTGTACTTCGTCAAGAAGCCGGGCTCTGACAAAATTTTGCAGGTCGTGTTGCCTGTCTTTGGTAAAGGTTTGTGGGGAACCCTGTACGGTTACCTCGCCTTGAAGAGTGACTTGGAAACGATTCAGGGTCTGACCTTTTATCAGCATAAAGAAACGCCAGGCCTGGGTGGTGAGGTCGATAACCCGCGTTGGAAAGCGATGTGGGACGGTCGAAAACTTTATGGCCCCTCAAAAGAGCCAAAGGCGTTCGTGTTCAAGGGGCCCGCGCCCAAAGACAATCCTTACGCAGTAGATGGTTTATCTGGTGCAACGATTACCAGTCGTGGTGTAACCAATCTGATCCGTTACTGGGCCAGTGACGATGGATACAGGACATTTTTGGACAAGCTCAAGATAGAGATCGAGAATGACAAATCCTCCTCCAGTGAGGGAGACAAATAATGGCTAACAAGACGACCGATGTTCTGGTCGACCCGCTGATTAACAACAATCCGATTGCATTGCAGATCCTTGGCATCTGCTCCGCTCTGGCGGTTACAACCAAGATGGAAACGTCTCTGGTGATGAGCGTCGCGGTGATTGCGGTTACTGCCTTCAGTAACCTTGCTGTAAGTGCGATTCGACAGTTCATCCCCAGTAGCATCCGGATCATCGTTCAGATGACTGTGATTGCTTCATTGGTGATTGTGGTTGACCAAATCCTCAAGGCTTACATGTATGACATCAGCAAACAGTTGTCAGTCTTTGTCGGACTGATCATCACTAACTGTATTGTGATGGGACGGGCAGAGGGTTTCGCGATGAAGAACGGACCGTGGGTCAGTTTCGTGGATGGAATCGGAAACGGCATGGGATATGGTCTGGTGCTGATGTTTGTCGCATTCTTCCGCGAACTGTTCGGTAGCGGTTCGCTTTTCGGAATTGAAATTCTGCAATTGGATCGTAATGGAGGTTGGTACAACCCCAATAACTTGATGCTGTTGCCACCGAGTGCATTCTTTCTGATCGGATTCCTGATTTGGGCGATCCGGGCATACAAGCCAGACCAAATCGAAGAGGCTTGAGATAAACATGGAAAACTTTATTAACATTTTCATCACCGCGGTTTTCATTGAGAACCTCGCGTTGGCATTCTTCCTGGGAATGTGCACGTTTCTTGCGATTAGCAAGAACGTGAAGACAGCGATTGGGCTCGGGATTGCTGTAATCGTCATCGAGGCGATTACCATTCCGGCCAACCAGTTGATTTATTCACTGCTGTTAAAGAAGGGAGCCATGAGTTGGGCCAATGGGTTTGTCTCAGTAGACACGGTCAACTTTGCCAGCGTTGATTTATCGTTCCTGAGCTTCATTAGTTACATTGGTGTGATCGCCGCCATGGTCCAGATTCTTGAGATGGCTTTGGACAAGTTCTTCCCACCACTCTACAACGCCTTGGGAATTTTCCTGCCGCTGATCACAGTGAACTGTGCCATTTTGGGCGGTTCCCTCTTCATGCAGGAAAAAAATTACAACTTCCCTGAATCGGTTGTTTACGGGTTGGGTTGTGGTGTTGGTTGGGCATTGGCTATCGCTGCTTTGGCCGGTATCCGCGAAAAATTGAAATACAGTGATGTGCCGCCGCCTTTACGCGGTTTGGGGATCACGTTCATAACGGTTGGTTTGATGGCGTTGGCCTTCATGTCGTTCGGCGGCATCCAGTTGTAATCAACTGCTCATTCTTTCGATTTGGAAAAGCAAACTCTCTCGAGATCCTGCAGAGATGGAAATACTAAATATTGTTCTCGGCGTTGTGATGTTCACTGGCGTTGTTGTTGCATTGGTGCTGGTGATTCTGGCTGCGAAAAGCCAGTTGGTTGCTTCGGGACCAGTGAAAATCATGATCAATGAGCAGAAAACCATTGAGGTGCCTGCTGGCGGAAAACTACTGAGTGCTTTGGCTGACGCCGGCGTATTTGTGAGCAGTGCTTGCGGCGGAGGCGGCACTTGCGCTCAGTGCAAGGTAAAGATCAGTGACGGTGGCGGAGAGATTTTGGCGACAGAGAAAGACCATATCAACAAAAAAGAAGCGGCTGAGGGTGAGCGACTCAGTTGTCAAGTTGCTGTCAAAACTGACATGACCGTCGAGGTTCCCGCCGAAGCGTTTGACACCAAGAAATGGGTCTGCAAGGTTCGCAGTAACAGAAACGTGGCAACGTTCATCAAGGAATTCGTGCTCGAACTGCCAGAGGGAGAGGATGTCGACTTCCGAGCTGGCGGTTACATCCAGATTGAGTGTCCGCCGCACGAAGTCGCTTACAAAGATTTCGAGATCGAGAAAGAGTATCAGGAAGACTGGGACAAGTTTGATATCTGGCGATATGTTTCCAAAGTGGACGAGACGGTCGTTCGCGCCTACTCCATGGCTAACTACCCTGGTGAGAAGGGGATCATCATGCTGAATATTCGCGTGGCGAGTCCACCACCGAGGTTGCCAGATGTGCCCCCAGGCAAAATGAGTAGCTGGATTTTCGGTTTGAAACCGGGTGACGAAGCGACGATCAGCGGGCCCTACGGTGAGTTCTTTATCAAGGACAGCGAAGCGGAGATGGTCTACATCGGTGGTGGTGCTGGCATGGCTCCTCTTCGTAGTCACATTTTTGAGCTTTTCAAACGGGGTGAAACGAGCCGCAAAGTTTCGTACTGGTATGGCGGTCGAAGTCTTCGTGAATTGTTCTATATCGATCACTTTCGCGATATTGAGAAAGATTTCCCTAACTTCAAGTTCAATATCGCGTTGTCCGAGCCTCAACCCGAGGATAACTGGGATGGGTACGTTGGATTCATTCATCAGGTGTTGCTGGACAACTATCTGTCGAAGCATCCTGCACCCGAAGACAACGAGTACTATATCTGTGGTCCACCGATGATGAATGCGGCAGTGTTCAAAATGCTGGATGACCTTGGGGTTGAGCCTGAGAATATTGCCTACGATGATTTTGGCGGTTAATCCCTGTCTGTGAGGCGTGGTGATTGATGTGCGGCGTGAGCGTGTGCAGTCAGTGTTGATGATCGTCGCAGATCGTTCGACGACATCCAGGATCTTTCTGGTGACGCGGGCAACGAGCCAGTATTGGGGGAAAACCGATATTTTGTTCGAAGCAGGCTGACGTCCAGGTTGGTCGTGATCGCGAGGTTGGGAAAATTCGCCAAGACTCGGCAGACGTTGCCGCGTGGTGCAATTGGCGGTAGTAAACTGGATTGAAACCGACTTGTTGGTCAGTGGTGTTTCATGAAGAGCCGACTCTTACAATTCTTGCCTGTCCTTTTCGCTGTGTTGACGTGTGGCTGGTTACCAGCCCAGTCGCCAAAAGAGATGTTGGATTTCAGTGGTCCAACGATGGGGACGAGTTACAGCGTCAAGGTGTTCGATCCTCCTGCCTTTGAGGATGACGTTCCGTTTCTCGTTGATCTTCTGCTGCGGACTGTCAACGATCAGATGTCGACCTATCTCAAAGGATCTGAGATCAGTCGATTTAACGCGTCCATGTCAACTGATTGGTTTCCAGTCAGCAGCGAGCTTGCAAAAGTGGTGACATTCTCGCAGCAAGTATCTGAAAAGACGGGTGGCGCTTTCGACATAACCGTGGGGCCTCTGGTTAACGCCTGGAATTTCGGGCCTGATCAGACCCAACAAAAAGTGCCCGACGAACAGACATTGAAGGTGCTTGGCGAGTCTGTTGGCTATCAGAAACTGTCTGTGAGAACAGACCCACCCTCACTGAAGAAATCGGTGCCCGGATTGAGGATCGATTTATCAGCGGTGGCCAAAGGATATGCCGTTGATCGTGTGGTTCAGTTGCTGAACGGTCAGGGGGCGAAAAATGTTTTTGTGGAAATTGGTGGCGAGGTATCGGCCAGTGGCAACAAAGCGGGGCAGTGGTGGAAGGTTGGTATACAGATGCCAGATGCCGCGACTGACTCGATTTTGATTGCCCATTCCCTGAATGTTGGGGCGGGTGGTGACCAGTCGATGGCTACCTCGGGCGACTACCGGAATTATTTCGAGTTTGATGGTGTTCGTTACTCACACACCATCGACCCAAGGACAGGGCGACCGATCGATCATCCGCTGGCGTCCGTCACCGTCGTAACAGGGACCTGCATGGCGGCGGATGCGTGGGCGACGGCTCTCAACGTACTCGGCCCGGAACAGGCCCTGGTAACTGCCAGACGCGAAGGTTTGGATTCGCTGCTTGTGGCACGCGATGCTGCGGCACCGTCGGGGTACACCTTGAACGGAACCGGTGCGCTATTGATCTATGGTCAACCAGATACTGAGGCAGCGGTAGCGCCAGCGGACGGCAATGGGCGTTTGACCATGTTTCTGGTCACCGCAGTTGCATTTGCAACGCTCCTGTTTGCAATGTCAGTAGGCGTTTTGTTTGGACGCCGGGCGATCAGTGGATCCTGTGGTGGTATTAACGGTACCCAGAACGAAGATGGCAGTGTCAGCTGCTCGTTGTGTAGCAATCCAAGTGATGCTTGCCGTGAGTTGCGGGAGCGGATGAAAACTGAGCCTGATGAATCGGTGGAAGTATAATGGCAGCGGATCCACCTCAAGATTCGGAACTCGATCATGCTTCCAGCGATGATCCCAATATGCCAACCGGGAAAGATGGTATTGCTGACGAGCAATTGCAGAACGCTGAGCAATTGCAGAACACTAAAAAAGTCCAGAACGCTGCATCGCAGCATGATGAATTAGCCAGTCCAGTTGTCAGTTCGAGGGGCAAGCGTCCTCGCAACCGTGTTCGCCGTATCGTGGTCGCAGGATGCTTTGGGATCGGAACTGCTGTATTCCTGCAGTGGAATGCCACGACGACTGATCACCAGAACGCGAACCTGGCGACCTTGGTGGTTGGGCTGGTCATCGGTTTCTATGTTCTCTTTCAGATTCATTGCCTCGCCGCAGCGAATTGGAACGGTTTCGTCTTGCCGTTAACAATCGCAGCAGTGCTATTGGCCGTGATTTACTTGTGCCAGTTCAAAGGGTTCAGTGGCGAACTCGTTCCCCAATTTTCGTTTCGATTCAGTGACGATCGGCTTGAATTACGGACGGTCGATGGTGCAGATGAAGTGCCGATAGATCGGGACGCAGAGCTTGATGGCGCAGCAATCGCCCAAACTGGTTCTTTCGGATTTTTGGGGAGTGACCGCACGGCCGTGATTGTCGACCGAGACTTTGCGATTCCTGCAACGATTGAAGATGTACAGACTTTGTGGAGGCAGGGTTTGGGCGAAGGTTGGTCAGCATTCGCGGTTTCTGGTGATTCTGCTGTGACTTTAGAGCAGCGAGGTGAGGATGAGTGTGTTACTTGCTATCGGCTGAGTGATGGCAAGTTACTGTGGCTCGTCAAGCATAAAGCTTTTCATTCAAACCTGCTGGGCGGGGTGGGGCCCCGAAGCACTCCAGTTATCGTGGGCGATCTTGTCTTTGCTCAAGGTGCGACGGGACGCGTTTGGTGCATCGACTGGAAAACCGGATTGACTGTTTGGACCGTTGACTTGCTCAAGCAGGCGGGTTGGGTGCAGGCTGAATCCGAAGCGATGATCACGTGGGGACGGGCAGCGTCACCGCTGATTGTCGACGGAAATGTTTGCGTCGTCCCATTTGGCGGACCCGCAGCTAATACTAAGACGGGTCGCAGTTTGATCGCATTGGATGCCGCTACGGGCAAAACGATTTGGGCAGCCGGCGAGGGGCAAGTGAGTTATGCGTCGGCTGCGTTGTTGACTTTGGGTGGCGTACGGCAGATCGTATCGGTGAATGAAAAAACGATTACAGGACACCAGATCGCAGATGGCGATGTTTTGTGGCAGGTTTCCTGGCCGGGTCAGTCCAATGGCGGCGCGAATTGCGCCATGGTGATACCGGCTGGCGAAAACCAGTTTTTGGTGGGAAAGGGTTACGGTGGTGGCAGTGCTCTCTATCAGGTCACGCAGGCTGATGGTGAATGGAACGCTGAAGCATTGTGGAAGTCCAGTCGGGTTTTGAAGACCAAATTCACTCACGCCGCCGTCATGGGTGAGTTCGCGTTTGCAATCAGTAATGGATCGCTTGAGGCCGTCAGTATTTCTGACGGTGAGCGTCAGTGGATGCAGGGACGAAACGCTCGGCTAGGGCAGGGTCAGATTCTGCTGGTCGATGATGTCATTGTCGGCCAGTCCGAATCGGGTGAAGTCGTGTTGGTAGCGGCTGATCCAGAGAAGTATCGCGAACTGCTTCGCTTGCCCGCATTGACCTCAAAGACGTGGAACGTGCCGACGATAGCAGGCAGACACCTGTTGGTCCGCAACGACCGCGAGGTCATTTGCTTTCTGTTGCCAAAGCGGTCAACTGACGTTGCGGCTGAGTAGTCATCGCGGCTGAGTAGTCATCGCGGCTGAGTAGTCATCGCGGCTGTGTAGTCATCGCGGCTGTGTAGTCATCGCGGCTGTGTCTTGTCGTTGCCGCGGTCATTCAGTGTTGGCTTGATGACAGCCGGTGTCGAGTCAGTTTGTTCAGCCGAGCTTGACGCGTTGCCCCGTTTTCGCACTTTCATAGATCGCTTGAATCACTTCGACGCTGCGACGTCCCTCGTGTCCATCAACAAACGAGGGTCGCTGTTCGATGATCGACGAGATGAATTCCTCGAATACCATGGTGTGGCCGTGGTGGTTGATCGCAGAGGGATCCGCCGCACCGCCGCCTGAATCGGTTTTACCAACCATTTCATTGCGGATCTGTTCATCCTCGCCAGTTTCCTCGGCGAATTGCCAGTCCTTGATGTCTTCTTCCTCTAGTACGGCGGAACCTTGACTGCCACTGATTTCGATTCGTTTCAGGGCGCCGGGAAAGGACGTCGTGGTCGCTTCAATGACACCCAAAGCACCTGAGGCAAATTTTAGATTTGCCACTGCGACGTCTTCTACTTCAATGCGTTCGTGGGTCATGGTGGCAGTCATGGCGCTGATTTCTTCGACTGGACCCATCAGCCATACAAGCAGGTCGACGGAGTGGATCGCCTGATTCATCAAGGCGCCACCGCCATCAAGTGCCCACGTTCCACGCCATGCTCCGCTGTCGTAGTATTCTTGGCTTCGGTACCACTTCACATAGGCGTCACCCATCGTGATTTTTCCGAATCGGTTTGCCTCAACGGCTTTCTTCATCAACTTGCTTGATTCATGAAAACGACTTTGGAATGTGACGGTCAGCCGAACGTCCGCTTTCTCACAAGCTGCGATGATTTGGTCGCATCTTTCGGTGGTGATTTCGAGTGGTTTCTCAACGATCACGTGCTTGCCAGCCTCGGCTGCGGCTACGGCAGGATCGAGATGAACTCCACTGGGTGTGCAGATCGACACTGCATGGACTTCGGGGTCTGCCAGCATTGATTCCAGGGTCGAGTGGGGACGACACCCCTGTTTTTCACCGAACGCACTGGCCAGATCGGGATTGCGGTCCACGCAAGCTACTAACTTGGCACCTTTTGTATCTGCGATCGCCTTGGCGTGGAAGTTGGCGATCATGCCGCAGCCGACAATTCCGATTCCGATGGTCATTTGCTTTCCCCGTTGGAGTGATCAGTGGTGCCACGAAGTATCGCTTGAGTTTAGGTGGCGATTTCCAGTGTCACAACCAGACAGATATGTTTTCCGCGTGGCGGTTTCCAGTTCCCAAAAGTGCATCTCCGGCATGCTGCCCACAATGCCAGATGGGGTTCGCCGGTGTTCCCTTGGGGCCGGTTACAGGTTACGTTCTTGTTGAATTAGCAATCAACGCTTGTTGAATTAGCAATCAACGGTTGTTCCACCCTTGGCAAGCAACGTTACTACGAACGTAAGTAAGCTCGTTGACGTGCCTCGTCTATTGGACGAGACCGCAGGGATTGGCGCGCGCCTTTCGCAGCATGCTGTTGGGGACCATCTTGCTTTTTCCGGCGTGTGGGGCAGCCTGCGAGCTGTTCTGGCTGTTGCCATGGCTCACCATGCCTCGAACATTCTGATGCTGTTGCCCGAAGCAGCTGATGCCGACGTTGTTGCGGGCGATGCTGTTGCGTTCGGATTGAGCAATGCAATTTCATTGCCATTGTCGGCCAGTGAGGCGTCGGCCTCCTCGATTCGTGATGATGATTATGCAGACCGTTTGCAGGTTTTACAGCAATTGTTGGCTCGCGAAAGTGATTCCACTCACCCGCTTTTGGTAACGGCCTACATTGGCGGGGCAATGCAGTTGGTGCCCACTCCAGAGAAACTGGAGTCATCCACACGTAAGCTGTCTGTTGGGGATGAGATCGAACCCGAAGTTGTCCGACGCTGGCTTGCCGAGTCTGGATTCGCGGCGACCACCGCCGTCCAGTTACCGGGTGAGTTTGCTACTCGTGGTGGTTTGTTGGATGTTTATTCAGCGGATCAGCCGCAACCCATTCGGATCGAGTGGTTTGGAGATGAAATTGAATCCATTCGGCGGTTCGATCCTGGTAGTCAGCGTAGCATTGAATCCCTCAAGTATGTCGAAATTGCCGCAGTTGGGATCGAACCCGATGCATGGTCTGAGGAACCAGTGGCGGACGAGGGACCAGTGATCGCTCCAAACTTGGGACCGATCGCAGATTATCTACCCAGCGATACCGTAGTAGTGATCGTTGATCCACAGCAGTCCCAGCGTTCAGCCGAATCTTTACAGAAGCGATGTTCTGATCAAGCCAACTTGATGTCTTTTGAAGCGTTGATGGAGTCGTTTGGTCGACATCGCATTGTCACAGCGACCACATTAGCGCAGGGGGCTTTGGATGAAATTGTTGATGTGCAATCCACGACTGCCGATGCGTTTGGACTGTCGCTTGATGAGACTCGCTCGCGAATTGATTCGGTGGCTGAGGGCGACGAGGTCATGCTGGTAGGCGACACTCCAGCAGATGGCGAGCGACTGACAGAGTTGCTGCACGATACCGACGCCGCGCGGCAGGGACGTTTGCACCTTGCTGTTGCCGAAGTAAGTGGTGGGTTTCGGCTGACTCATGCCAAGGTCCTTGTCTTGACTGGGGCTGAGCTTTTTCATCGCAGTCCCGTTAGACGTGGGCGTTCCAGAGCACGTGGTAAGCCGATCAGCAGTTTGATGCAGTTGGACCCCGGTGATTTGGTGGTGCATTTGTCGCATGGAATCGGGTTATATCGAGGGCTCAAGCACATTGAAAAGCATGGGCAGCATCTTGAACATTTGACGATCGAGTTTGACGGCGGGACTAAAATCTATGTTCCGGCATCACGGATCGGTTTGCTGCAGCGATACGTGGGTGGGACCAAAACAAGACCAAGGTTGGCGAAGATTGGCGGGCAGGCTTGGGCTCGGCACAAAAAATCGGCTGAATTGGCTGTCACAGATATGGCGGTTGAGTTGTTGGAAATGCAGGCCGAACGGACCGCGAGACGAGGCATCCTTTTCGACGCTGACAATGCATGGCAACGTCAGGTCGATGCAAGTATTCCCTACGTCG
>JAPKCI010000339.1 GCA_028823035.1 Rubripirellula sp. | reverse complement strand
CCAGCGACGCCGTCGACAAACCGATTGCAGCAAGATTCGCCTGGCACCAGGAAGCCCAGCCAAACCTCATAAATAAAGAAGGCCTGCCCGCCGGCCCCTTCCGAACCCGGCGCCGCGAACGAACGGGCCGCCCCTTAGGCGGGCAAGGACTCCTCAGAAACACACCGCAACATGATAGCCGATCATAGGCGTCCACCGGATTCATTTTCCAATGCAAATGATTTCGCGAGATGTGCGATGGTAGAGATGACCATTGGCTGCCGTAAAAGGCGCCAATGTCCAGGTCTTACCGGGAAGTCCGAGATCGTTAACCGACACCAAAGCACTCTCGTCAAAGCGTTCGGTCGTTGCGTCGATCACATAGACCGTGCCCAGAACGGTGGAAAAATAGATATGATTATTTACAACGATCGGCGTAGCCGCTGAAATGTGTCCATAGCCATGACTGAGGCGCCGTTTGTCACCTTCGACAACAAAACCGGAGCCGGTTTCGTCCCCGGATTCGAATTCACTCCAGGAGAACTTTGTCTTGCCGTTCTCAACAACAACCTGCACGGGCACTTGGAGATAACTGACTTCTTCTGATTCTAAGTCGATGCGACCCAAGATGCCCGGACCACCTCCCATGAAGAAATGATACTTGCCGACACCAATATTCGTACGGTGCGTCAGTAGTCGTTTCCAATTCAGATCGGAGACGTCGGTAGGCTTCTTATATTGGCCATTTTCTTCATCGAACCCGATAAACGTACCCTTACCTAGAATGCGAATCTGTTTGACGGTTTCGCCAGTCGCAAGATCCAGAACAAAGAAGTCCGATTTTCTATCAAAACAATACGCATATTTCTGATCAATAAAGTGCGTGCCTTCGAAGTAAAGGTCCGGCCTTTCCCAGACCAGATCGAACGTCGGGTTTAGCTTGGAGAGACTGACGCCAAACGGTTTTTCAGGTGGGCTATGACCTCCCCCTTTGGCGTGAAGCAGCACACTCTGACCGTTCAACATTCCCAATGCACCTTTGCTATGTACGGTGATGCCTTGGGGCAGGATTCCTGCCGGCTTTCCTGTCAGCGCGTCGAAACGCCGTACGTACATCCATGGCCACCCGGATTTGCTGTTCTTATCCCAGGCCTTTGCCGTCTGTGGTCTTCGCTCTGAATCATTGGCGTCGCGCATCATTGCGTAGTAGAGGTCGCCTTCGTGCAGGAAAGGCTGAAACTGTTTTGCCGAATGTTTGGTTCGCACCTCAAATTCTTTTTCCCAGACGAGCTTTCCCTCAACGGTGTAGCAAGCCATGAAACCGCCAGCGTTGACAAACCAAACATGCTTGCCGTCGGTCACCGGCGTTGGCGTTGTCGAGTCCGTAAACGTGCCGTTGACTTGATTTGGTCGCTGCCCCGGAAGGTCACAACTCCAGAGTATCTCCCCGGTCTCAGCGTCCAGACAATGGCCACGCGTTTCGGAAGCCCAGGTACCTTTGCGTTCGTTGTCTTCAACCATGAGTTGACGGAAACAGGTCAGGAAAAGCTTATCACCAAGCACGGCAATGCCACTGTGACCAGTCTCCGGTAGCGGCGCACGCCAGAGAATGTCCTCGTCGGTGGCAACGCTCCACTTCTTTGGATACTCAGTCTTCGACGTCAGATGATAATTTCGTTCGGGGCCGCGATGTTCCGGCCAATTGTCTTGACTCAGTGTGATGGAATTCAGTGTGGTGGAATTCAGGGCGATGGAAGTCAGGGCGATGGAAGTCAGGGCGATGGCCAGCACAGAGGCGGCCAATGGTCTTAATAACATCGCAGTTCTTTCTCGCACGTGGTGTTCATTCCATCGCGCAATAGTTTTGGGTCGAATTTCAATTCCGGTTCGCGATTCACACGAATTCCTGTCCGGCGAGATACTTATTTCTCATCAGCAGACGTGAAATCGCTTCTGGTGCGGTAGAGAAACGAGTCGGAAGTGAGAAGCGAAACGATCAATGCGTTCATGCTACCACCGTTCTCCTTGTAAGCACGATGCGCATCCTGCAAAACAGGCGCGTCGTTGAGCGTTTCGTTGCGGCCCATCCAGAATCGGAAGGCGTGACGAACGAAGACCTGTTCGGCTCGTTCACTTTCGGCCAACTTTCGAATCATTTCAATGGCGTCAGCAACTTTCCCGTTCAACTCAGGGTCACCCGAATCAATAATCTCACCTGAGGTATCGACAGGTTTGTCGAGTTCCTTAGTCCGATAAATTCCTGCATGGTTGTACATTTCAAACGGCAACCCAAGTGGATCCATTTTCTGGTGACAAGTCCAGCAATAGCTCTCCGTCGTGACCCGCATGCGATCACGCAACGTGTTGTGAGGCTCATCTGGCAACATCGCATCGACCGTAATCGGCACATCGGGAATACCGCCACCGATCAGCCGTTCTTGAATCCACTTTCCACGTCGAATAGCGTGATTGTCCATCGCATCGGAATGTGAAACAAGCCAACTGGGATGAGTAAGAATGCCCAGACGTTGGTCTGCAGGCACTGTGGCTAGGAAACGCTCCGGTTTCATCGACCCGGCGCCGAAACTGCGACGACTGACACGAGCGTAGACCTTCTCGCCTTTGAGGTTGACCTGATTAACGGTTTGATTGACGTTAATGCGATTCTTTTTAGTTGCCTGGCTTACCTTTTTCTTTGCCGTTGCGACGGCCTTCTTTTTCGCAGCCAGTTCCTTCCTTTTCCCCTGGCTCTCGTCTGGATTGGCTTTCAACCATTGCTCAAGTTCGGCCAACTCTTTTTCTGCCATTTCCAACTCTGCATGTTCTTTCTTCGTTGCCTCTTTCTCCGCCTTCTTTGCGGCGGCAACCAGGTCCTGCTTCTCTTTCTTTGTGCGCTGGGTGCCGAAATAAGTATTATCGGCCTTGGTGGCTACGACTTTGTCGGTCGTCAACAACTGCTTCAACACATCTTTGTCTTCCTGCAGAATCAGCTCGATCAGTCGGTCGGTGCCTGCGGCTGCGTCAAACATCGCTCGATAGTGAGAAACACCTTTTGTCGGCGCGCCTGTACTGGCAAGTGCCTGGTCGTCTTTGCAAATGTATCCTCCAAGATCGTAATCAAAATAGTCACGGAAGAATCGCAAGACGCGCGGCTTGCGAACACGGTCATCAGCCAGCATTCGCTCGACTTCGCGTTTAACATCGGATTTGGTGCGCATGCGACCCTGGTCAATCGCCGAACGAAGTTGTGAATCGGGTTTGATATATTGCAGCGCGTGATTGACCGCCAAGCCCAATTCCCAATCCTGCATCATGACGCGACCGTGACGATCCGGTTTACCACCTTCGACCAGTTCCGGTCGAAAGAGCGCATCGCGATCGAGAAAGATGGACGAGAGGCCAAGAGCAACGCCGTCTTCCTTGCCAAGCTTCTCAATGGATTGCTTTGTGATTGACAAATATTGATCCGACTCACTTTTGAACGGTGGACGGAAAGTTAACGTTTCGAACAGGTAATCGACCGCGGCTCGTAATCGCTCGTCAGTGATTCCTTCCTCTTTCATAAGCTCGTAAACCGGCGTCAGAGGACGCGCAACCTTGGTGCTGTAGACGAGGCTGGTCGGCAGGCCGCGAATGTCGCTCGATCCACCCTTTGTCTGGTAATTTTCGATCGTTTTGCGATCGTCAGAGATCTGGTACGGCTCTGCAATGCTGAGCGGGCCATAGGCCATGTAACGGATGATGTCCTCGGCAGCACTCATGATCTGCGTCCCTTCGGCACTGTTGACCGAGGAAAAGTTCGGGTAATTTTCTAGCCCATGATGTCGCGCCGACGAAAGGATGGCCGGCAAGCTTTTTACAGCCGTCGCATAAGCCACCGTCCCGCCTTGCCAAGCGATGATGCGATCGGTGCCAAAATAGAGCTTGAGTTCACCGCCGTGGTTGGTCGGAACAACGTCGCCATGGGTACGGAGACCGGGCTTGGACGGATCGAATTCCGGTTCTTTGTTGATCAATTCGTTCAAGCGGGTGATGTGTTCCTGGGGCGTCACACGCCAGATCCGTGCCGGCGATGAAGTTGGCACAAGTTTGATGCCATCGGGCAACTGTCCGAAGAGCAAGTCATGATCGACAAAGTTAGCCTTGTCGGGATCGAGGTGAGCACGGAACCCGCCTTTGTCGCGCATGACGCGTGTCAATTCACCCACGACCCAATCCGAAAACTCAAGCCGCTGAACGACCTCTGGCTGATCCATATCTTTGGGCGGCATCTCCTTCAACGTGACCTGCGCCCAGACACTTCTCCACATCGCCGCGTTGACTTCGTCGACAGGTCCAAGTTCACCAAGTGATAGACTACCCTCGTGATCTGGCCCACTATGGCAATCTCCGCAATGGTTGGCGAGAAACGGCTTTGCGAAGCCTTCAAAGTCTTTGTCAACTTTTTGCCCTGGAATGTAGTCGTCACCAACGGCTGGAGACAACAGCCAGCAAGAGAGCGTGACCAATGCAAGCAGTAATCGAGGTGCAATCCAGATCGAGAATTGAGTTTTCATAGAATTATTTTCGTTGTTGCCGCCATTGATTCGAGCAGGTTCAGTGGAATGGGCGTTGGTAACCACTCGCAGCTTCGCACCTGAACCTATTCAAACAGCCTTCTCGGTTGAGCACCGGCTGAGAGAACAAAGAAGACCAAGAGAAGTGACTCCTTAAACCAGCAGTTCCTTAAGCGGCCCAGAACCGGAGTCAAACTTTTTGGCCAACTGCTCATTCATGTTGAATCGATCAACGTTCTTTCCGGCAGCCCGAAGAAGCGATGTATACAAAGCGTTGATAGGTCGCTTGCCATCCAGCTGCGTAAAGCAACCGGTTTTAAATGCTCCGTCTAAGTTACCCAGCAACATAACTGGCCAATTCGCGCCGTTGGTATGTTGTTTGTCCGCATTGTTACTGGTGTAAACGATCAATGTGTGATCCATCATGGTGCCGCTTCCTTCAGGAACGCTATCCAACGCATCCATGATCTTCACGAGCATACGGCAGTTATATTGACGGATCTTGATCCAGATCGGATTCTCGGGCTGATTGATGTGACCGAGATTGTGTCCTTGTTGTTCGATGCCCAGTCCTTTCCAGGCTCCAAAAATCTCGCCGCGTCCCGATCCGATGGTCAGTGTATTTGTGATACCCGAAGTAAGCGCCGAAATCCCAAGGTCGAGCAAACAATCGTGCCAGTCGGTTTCAAACTCTGGTTTGGTGTATCGCTCATCAACCTTTGGCGCAAACTTTCGCAAGTGATCCGACACCGTATCGAGGCGACCACGAAGGCCATTGACATCCTTGAACCCCTGCACGAATTGCCCGTAGTGCTGCTGCTCAGTAGACGGAAGCGATCGTCCTTTTAAAGCGGCAAAATTTTCAATTTGATTTAGCAAATTGGACCGCGCTTCGTGTTGAAGTCGAATGTCACCTGTCGAGATTCCACCGTACAACATTTGGTAGAGGTGATTCGGATTCGAATGCATGAAGATCGGTTGCCCCGCGCCGCTTGCGGAAAGCGTAGCGATCGTTGGCTTGCTCTTCATGTTTTCGATCGAGTCCATCCCGATGCAGAGATGCGGAAGCAGCGTCTGCGGCAGAACGTTACTGAGTTCGTAATCGATCGTGGAAGCACTGGGAGGGACACCATCGCTTCCTCGATAGCCACCAAGTGCGCCAAAAAATGCACTATGGGACGGGCTGGCATGGCGACCATGCAGTCCGCTTATTATGTGCAAGCGATCTTTGTATGGCTCGAGCGCACTGATGGGCTCAGGAAGCTCTAATTTTGCCAGTGATCGACTGCTTCGCACTCCATTGGGAACACAAGTCTTCGGATCGAATCCTTGATTCTGCATGAAGAAAATGATTCGCTTGGGCGTCGTGTTCCCAGAACCAGGTGCCCCCAGAAGCGGGCGGGAAGCAAGAGATGCGCCAAATGCAGCACCTATACCAGTTGCTACTCCTTGGAGCATTTTTCGTCGATTAAGCATTGTTGATTCTTTCAGCAATATTGTTGTCGGTCCATCTTACTCT
>JAPKCI010000338.1 GCA_028823035.1 Rubripirellula sp. | reverse complement strand
TGCGGCCGAGTCATCCCTTTTGCGGCCGAGTCATCCCTTTTGCGGCCGAGTCATCCCTTTTGCGGCCGAGTCATCGTCGTCACTCGACTTCGTAGCAGTCTCCCGTCGCTTCAGTTCCGTCCGAACGTGGAAAGAAAATTCATGCAACGCATGCTTCGGTCAGGCCAGAATTTCCCGGACGACGTTGCCGTGAACATCGGTGAGACGGAAGTCCCGTCCCTGGAATCGATAGGTTAAGCGTTTGTGGTCGATTCCGAACATGTGCAGCATTGTGGCGTGCAAGTCATTCACGTGGACTTTGTTTTCGACGGCGCTGTAGCCAAGTTCATCTGTTGCGCCCCACGAGAAACCAGGCTTGACTCCGCCCCCGGCCATCCAGCAGGAGAAACCCATGATGTGGTGGTCTCGTCCGGAGCCCTGAGCCATGGGTGTGCGTCCGAATTCGCCGCCCCAGATAATCAAGGTTTCATCAAGCATCCCCCTTTGCTTCAGATCCTTGACCAGGGCCGCGGTTCCTTTGTCGACAAATTTGGCAGTCGTCTGAGCACCACCTTTAATGCCACCGTGGTGATCCCAGCCACGATGGTAAAGTTGGATGAAGCGAACACCACGTTCTGCAAGTCTTCTTGCCAGCAGGCAGTTGGACGCGAATGAACCATCTCCGCCCTTGGTGCCATAAAGGTCAAGGATGTGTTGAGGTTCATTGGACAGGTCCATCAATTCCGGAGTCGATGTCTGCATTTTGAACGCGAGTTCATACTGTGCGATTCGCGTTGCAATTTCGGGGTCCTGGTACGTCGCATTACCGACATCGTTGAGCGATTGAACGGCACGAATCACTTCACGTTGGCTTTTCAGGTCGACTCCCTTGGGACTGTTCACATACAGGACAGGGTCACCCTGCGAACGGAATTCGACTCCCTGAAAGCGACTTGGTAAGAAGCCACTATGCCATTGGCGGGCTGCAATGGGCTGAGACTGGCCACCGCCAACCGAGGTCAGAACCACGTAGCCCGGCAGGTTGTCGCATTCACTGCCCAGGCCATAAAGCAACCACGAGCCCATCGAGGGACGTCCGGGGATCGATGTGCCCGTATTCATCAGCGTGTGCGCTGGATCGTGATTGATCTGATCGGTTTGCATCGACCGAATCACGCAGATGTCATCAGCGATGGATCCTATTTCAGGCAGGATGGAACTGATTTCGAGACCCGATTTACCAAAACGTTTGAATTCGTGTTGTGGTCCCAGGCATTTCAAATTGTTAGCCTGACCCTGCAATTGTGCGATTTGCTTGCCTTCGGTGTACGACTTGGGCATCGGCTTCCCATCCATCTTTCCCAGTTCGGGTTTGGGATCGAGTGTCTCCAGATGAGATGGACCCCCCGCCATGCACAGATGAATCACCCGTTTGATGCGTCCCGCACCCTTTTTCACGGGATAGATTCCGTTCCACTCCGGTACCTCGATGTCGGCATCAGCACTTGAGGCTTGGTTGGGATCCAGCATTGCCGCCAAGGCAGCGGCACCGATTCCATAGGAGCCTTGACGCAGAAAGGTACGGCGGCAGAGGTGACTTGCGAGAGAGTTTTTCATTTCAATGGTTCCAGCGGTTGGCTGAACGGATTGGCTGTAATTAGTTGCGAGTAATGAATTCGTGCATGTTCATGACGGCTCGTGTTACCGCCAACAGTGATGCAAGTTCGACGGTGTCAACTTCTGTGGTTACTGGGGTAAGCCCGACGGAAACCAATGCTTTGGCTGCTTCGGGATTCGCCTGATAACGCGCCCTCTGCTGGTCGATGAGCGATGTCAGGATCGCGATTTCCTGTGCATTAGGTTCACGGCTGAGCGCTTGACGAATGGCACGCGTGATCCGGTCCTTGTCGGTGTCCTCGCCAGTGGACAGCAGACGTTCCGCGAAAACCCGTGCGGCTTCCACGTAGGAGGGATCGTTCAGCAACACCAGAGCGGCCAGAGGAGTATTTGATCGCGAGCGTTCCGCGGTGCATTCCTCTCGTGCCGGGGCATCAAACGACTTCATGGCCGGGTGAAGAAACTGTCGTTGCCAATGGGTGTAGACGCCTCGGCGGTACTGGTGATCCCCTGTGTCCTGCTGGTACGTTCGTCTGGGGAAATTCAGGTGTCGAAGCAGTCCTGCTGGTTGGTAGGGTTTCACGCTTCTTCCGCCAATCTCATCCACCAGCAAACCGCTGACTGCAAGCGCGTTGTCTCGAACCAGTTCGGCGTCCAAGCGGAAGCGGGATTGTCTGGCCAGAAGCCGGTTGAATGGATCTGAATCGTCCAACTCAGGTCGAGGCAAAGACGATTGCCGATACGTGTTTGAGGTCACGATCAAGCGAACCATGTGTTTGATGTCCCAACCGCTCTCAATGAATTCCTGGGCCAGTGCATCGAGCAGTTCCGGGTGGGACGGATATTCGCCCTGCGAGCCGATGTCATCGAGGACTTTGGTGAGTCCCGTTCCAAAGAAACTCTTCCATAGCCGGTTGACGAACACACGAGCCGTCAGAGGATTGTTCTTTGCGGTGATCCACGTTGCCAGTTCGAGCCGTGTCGCTCGTTCTTCGGATTCGATTTGAGGCAGGAAATGGGGAACGTTCGGGGTCACCACTTCACCACTCTGGTCCATCCAGTTTCCACGCGGAAGCACTCGCATCTCGCGTGGTGCGACGGTCTGGGTTACGAGTGACGTTCTGGTATGCGCTTTGTCGGTGTCGGTTCGCTCTTTGTTGGCTGCTTCAAGCTTGCTTCGAACGTCGGCCAATTGCGGGGCGATGGTACGGTAATATGCAATCAGTTGGGACGCTTGAGACTCATTGCGTTCGCTGGCGGCTACCGACAGGATGGCTTGAATCTCCGCAGGTAGTTTGGTTTTTGGGTCCAGTGCAATATCGCCCGCGGTACGCGATAAGCGAAAGCAACCGAGAGTGTGGCCAACGTTGGTGTGATTTTGATCAATCTCAATCACCATGGTCACGGGGGAATCAGGCTTGAACGGGGTTTCAAACTCAGCTGCCCATGAATTGGTTTTTCCCGCTTGAGGCATCACCGCCCAGCCCCAGGTGGCGCCTTTGGCGTCACCGTCGATCGCAGCGGCCGCCTTCCAGCCCTTGTAGGGGTTTTGATTTCCATCAGCCTGCTCGAAGCTGGCTTTTGCCTTGGTAAGTTTCAGCGGCGTTTGTTTGCCATCGGCATCGACGGAGAAAACCTTGACTTCGCTGATCACGAAATTTCCGTTGCCTGCGCGGCCCGGTCCTTGTTTGGGTAAGGATGCGTGAGGCAGGACTTCAATCCGAATGCCCTTGGATTCCTCCGTTTGATTTTCCATGGTCAAACGATAGGTGTTGGTTTCCTGCCCAGGGCCAGACGCCAGTACGGAGTGATCAGACTGCATCACGAGTTTGGTTTCGTGCAGCGCCGATAGCTTCGAGGGGATCAGGGTCTGCCATGCGGAGTTTTTCTTTTCGAATTCTTTCTGCCACTGCTGAAATGAATCCGTGAGATCCGTCATTTCGTAGACCTCTGTCAAGTCTGTGATACGGCCGTCGATGACTGCCAGTAGGCCGGCCAACTCATTGTCGGCAACTTTGACGGTGGGCCCCCAGGCTCCGTCGCGATTGGCACCGGCGTAAAGACCACGTTCTTTGATGTCAGCAAAGAACGATGCGAATTGATAAAAGTCTTTTTGCGTGAAGGGATCAAACTTGTGGTTATGGCACTCGGCACAACCAAGCGTCGATCCCAGCCAGACGGTCGAAGCTGTTCTGACACGGTCCGAGGCATATTTGGTCAGGTATTCTTTGGGCTGCGCACCGCCTTCGGCTGACATCATGCCGAGTTTGTTATAGCCCGAGGCAATCAACTGCGATTGTGTCGGTTCCGGCAGCAGATCTCCTGCGAGTTGTTCGCGGGTAAACTGGTCAAATGGCATGTTGGCGTTGAACGCATTGATCACATAATCACGATAGGGAGAAACACTGACGTCCTGGTCACCGTGATAGCCCACGGTATCTGCGTACCGAACCAGGTCGAGCCAGTAGATCGCCATCCGTTCGCCGTAATGCGGTGAAGCCAGCAACCGATCAACCTGTTTTTTCCATGCCTCGTCCGATGTGTCGTTAAGAAACGCTTTCAACTGATCGGCGGATGGAGGTAGCCCAAGAATGTCAAAGAAGAGGCGTCGTATCAGAATGTAGTCTTTCGCTGTCGGTGAAGCGGGAATCCCCTGTTGCTTAAGTTCTGCGTGAATCAGGTTGTCGATCCAGTCGCCCTTGCGTTCAGCCGAGTTCTGCAACGGTTCATAAGCCCAGTGTTGTGACCATTCCGCACCCTGCTTGATCCAATCCGTGAGCAGCTGTTTTTCCAGTGCTGTGAGAGCCTTGGTGTGATCGGTAGGCGGCATCACTTCGTCAGGGTCGTCTGACATGATTCGCCGTATCAGTTCACTTTCCTCAAGGTCGTTGGGAACAATTGCTTGGTAGCCTCCCAGATCGATCTTGGCACCTGATTCAATATCGAGCCGGAACCCGTCATCGCCGCCACCTTGGCGTTGCCCTTGATCAGGACCATGGCAGGCATAGCACTTGTCTGACAAAATCGGCTTGATGTCACGATTGAATTCGACGGAATCGGATGCGTCAGATGTGGAGATCGGAACGCCAATAACAACCAGGGTGAGACAGAAACGCATAGCGGCACGTGGCATGGCAGAATCAAGGCAATAAGGTAGGGGTGACGGATGCGACGGGTGAGCGATTATTGGATCTCACCCCGATCATTCTAGCGTAAAGTAGCGGAAAATTCATCGCTCGGGGGCATTTGCAAACACTTCTGCTGCTGTACCAGTGATCGTGGGGCGTGGGCCTTGCTTGAGGTCTTGTTGGATCCTTCACTGGGACCTTATGCTGCAGAAGCAGGTTGTATGGCTGGTGTCACTCGTCGTTTCAGAGTTTCAGAAGGTTGAGATCAAACTCGTGTAGACGAGGCTTGATTCCTCTATAATCGACTCTCGCCGTCAGGAAAGTCTGTGAAGCAGTAAAGACCATGAACACTGGGGATGCCATGATTGAACGAGAAACGGGTGATCGACGCGGTTTTGGTAAACAGGTTTTGGGTTCTCTGCTGACGTATTCAATGCTCGAGACGGTGCTTTCCTCCGGCGCTTTGGCCGATTCGGTCAAGCCAGTCGCTGCGAAGTGGTTGGCGGATGTGCACCAGATGAGTTTTGATTTGAAAGGTGCCAAGCTGAAACAGGTACAGTGGCAGGCACAAGTTGAGCAGTTATTTGCTCATGTTGATGTGGCCGAGTTCCTGTCGTTTGTTGATTTCGAGCAACTGATCAAGACGGTTCAGTTTCGTGAACGGGGCGAAAAGTCGTTTAAGGCAACCTTTCCCAAAGTGGAGGGTCTGCCGACCGATCTTGTCTTTGGCCATCAAATGTTCGCCTTGCGCAAGAACCGGTCAGTTGTCCCTCATGGACACAATAATATGGCAACTTCGTTTCTGGTCCTTCAGGGTGAATTTGAAGGCAAGCATTATGATCGTCTTGAGGAACTCGATAAGCATCTGATTATCAAGCCGACCATTGATCGCAAGTTTGTTCGCGGTGAATATTCCACGGTTTCGGATCACAAGGACAATGTGCATTGGTTCAAAGCCACCAGCGAGACAGCCTTTATCTTCAATATTCATGTGGTGAACGTGGATCCGGAAATCAAACGTAGTGGCCGTGTTTACGTTGATCCTGATGGCGAGTCATTATCCGGCGGTCGGATCAAAGCCGAAAAACTGAAGTCGGCTGACGCGTTCCGACGCTATGGTTAGTCCCCACAGTTGTGATCTGTCTGGATTGTAAAATCAGGGACGTTATTTGCTCTTTTTTTCAGACTTTTCTGCAGGTTGCATGGCACCGCTCAAGACCCCTCTTTATACTCCCGGCACAGGTGTCCCCATCGACTTGGGGATGAAAAGGGAAGCCGGTGCGAACCCGGCGCAGGACCCGGTGCGAACCCGGTGCGAACCCGGTGCGAACCCGG
>JAPKCI010000337.1 GCA_028823035.1 Rubripirellula sp. | reverse complement strand
AGTCCAATACACAGTCCAATACACAGTCCAATACACAGTCCAATACACAGTCCAACGAATCACGTCAGGCGGCCGTACGCCAGTTCAATGCGTCCGCCGACGAGTCTGATCCGCTTGCCGCTTACCGTGTTGCACTGACTGGAGGCAATGCAAATACGGGGCGCGATGTTTTTGTGGGTCATGTCACTGCTCAATGCATTCGTTGCCACAAAATCGACGATCGCGGCGGTGCAGCGGGACCTGACCTTTCGAAAGCTGCCAGTCCGGAGTGGAAACTCAATCGTCGGCATCTTCTGGAGTCCATCGTGTTGCCAAACGCAAAGATCGCCAAGGGATTCGGCACGGTCTCGATCCTTCTTGTGGATGGCAGAGTCGTCGTTGGCACGATCAAAGCCGAAGACTCGGTGACGCTGACACTTGTAACTCCGGAGAACAAAACGATTCGCATCGAGCGCGATAACGTGGAACAACAGACAGCGACGAGGTCAGCAATGCCAGAGATGACGAAGGCTCTCACGCTCCGCGAAATCCGTGACCTGGTCGAATATCTCTCCAGTCTGGAGAAGAACAACCAACCATAGCGTACGTGTCAGTCGTTCCCGATAAGCGGGGAGCTGTCCCCGTTTTGATTTTCAATGGGTCCCATCCGGTGCACATCTAATGGAGCAATGCACGTCATGTTTTTCAAACAATTGTCTACGATTCTCGCCGTGATTGGGTGTTGCGTTCCGGTCTGTGCAGACGATCGACCAAACCTTGTATTCATGATTGCCGACGATTGCACCTACCTCGACATGGAGGTTTACGGCGGTCAGGCCAAGACGCCGAACCTCAATCGGCTGGCCGCGCAGGGCATGAAGTTTTCGCGGTGTTTTCAGGCGGCTCCGATGTGCTCGCCTACTCGGCACAATATCTACACGGGGATATACCCGGTGAAGTCCGGGGCGTGGCCCAATCACACGCGAGTTTACCCGGGCACCAAGTCGATTGCGCATTACCTGAAACAAGCAGGGTATCGTGTCGCTCTTTCGGGAAAGACGCACATCGCGCCTAAAGAGTCGTTTCCGTTTGAGTATTCAGGGGAATTCAGGAGTTCGGAACCCGACAACCCGAGGCCCTATCCGGAAATCGAAAAGCTGATTGCCGAATCCAAAGCGTCAGGCCAACCGTTTTGTTTGTTTGCTTGTTCCAACGAACCACACACGCCTTACAATCGTGGGGATGCGAGTGCATATCTGCCAAGTTCGTTGGAACTGCCCCCCACGTTCGTGGACACGGAGGAGACGCGCTTTGAGTATTCGAAGTACTTGGCAGAGATCACGTTCTTTGATGCTCAGTGTGGGGCTCTCCTGGGGTTGCTCGATGAGTATGAGATGGCGGCGAACACGTTGGCGATGGCGGTTTCGGAACAGGGATCGGGTTTCCCGTTTGCGAAGTGGACTTGTTTTGAGTCAGGGTTGACCTCGGGTATGATTGCCCGCTGGCCAGGCAAAATCGAGGCGGGTGCAAAGTCGGATGCGTTGGTGGAGTATTGCGACGTGACGCCGACGTTTTTGGACGCCGCGGGGTTGGCAACACCGGACACAATGGACGGCCTATCGTTCTTGCCAGTTTTGTTAGGACAACAGGATGAGCACAAAAAGTACACCTTCGGAATTCAGACAACGCGAGGTATTGGGAATGGATCCGAGAACTTCGGCATTCGGTCCTGCGGCACTAAGACGCATCGTTACATCCGCAATCTAAACGCAAACGAGAAGTTCAAGAACGTTGTCACGCGTCCGGGAGGAGACAAAGCGGACTTTTGGATGTCATGGGTTGGCAGAGCCGAAGCAGGCGACTCCCATGCACGGGCGATGATAAAGAAGTATCAGCATCGTACGGCTGAGGAGTTGTATGACGTCGCCTCTGATCCGCATTGCTTGTTGAACCTGATTGATGACCGACGTTATGCGACGTTGAAGGCGGAACTATCGAGTGAGTTGGACCAGTGGATGTCGTCACAGGGTGACGAAGGTGCCGAGACGGAGGCGGTGGCGCACACCCGGAAGGGAGGTTACAAAGCAAACAAGCGGCCGTAACTGAGCGAGAACACCCAGGGAATGCGGACGGCACACGAAGCGGAAGAAGCAAACAAGAAGAAATAGCGAGGATCCAAATTAAGAAACTGAAGATGACAACCCGAATCTCTGTTTGCCTTTATCTCTTTGCCCCGTTGCTGTCCTCAGGCGTGGCGGACGAATCGAAAAAAAAACCGACCTCAACGAGGCCGGCTTCACGTCTGTTTTTAACGGCAAGGATCTCAGCGGTTGGGAAGGTGACGACAAGGCGTGGGCCGTGGTCGACGGGGCCATTAAGTCGACCGGCGGCAACACCAACAAGAATTGGCTCATCTGGCGCGGAGGCGAACTGAACGATTTTGAGCTGCGTCTGAGTTTTAAGTTCACCAGGGGCAACTCCGGGGTGCAGGTGCGCAGCAAGGAAATCGACAGGTGGCAGGTGTGCGGCTATCAGGTCGAAATCGCCGATGCCAGCAAGATGGGACTGTGGCACCATTCATTGGCTCCGGAAAAGCATCGCAGCCATCTCGCCACCTCCGGTCAGCGCGTGCGGATCGGCCGTGACGGAGAGAAGAAAATCGAGCAGCAAGCAATTTCTGGCGAGGTCCAGTCGATTTGTCGAGACAACGACTGGAACGAACTTGTCGTGACCGCTGTGGGCCCGCGCCTCGTGCAAAAGATCAATGGAGTCGTTTTCGCTGAACTCGTCGACGAGGAAGTCAGGCATTCCGCACGCTCTGGTTTATTGGCCCTGCAGGATCACGGCAAGGGTTGTGTCGCAGCGTTCAAGGACATTCGTATCAAACACCTTCGAGCCAGCGCCAAAAACAGTGGATCCAATCCAGCCAAACCCAACATCGTGCTCATTCTTGTGGACGATATGGGGTATGGAGATCCTCAATGCTTCAATCCAAAGTCACGACTCAAAACCCCAGCGATTGATCGGCTGGCCAAGCAGGGTTTGATGGTCCGGGACGCTCATGCACCCCACTCCACCTGTATCGCTTCCCGCTACGGCTTGCTGACAGGACGCTACCCGATGAGAGAGAGTTTCCGGAATATCAGTCCCGAGAAATCGACGCTGCCTGAACTGCTTCGAAGGAACGGCTACCACACGGGCATGGTCGGGAAGTGACATGTGGGATTTGATGACTTCAAAGGCAACGGCGGAACTGCGAAACCAATCCTGATCGACGGGCCGGTTGACCGTGGCTTTGACGAAATCTTTGGCCTGTGGGGTTCGCTGGATCAACCTCCTTACTTCTATATTAAGAATAGATCACCCATTGAAATGCCAACGGAAGACGGGTCGGGGAAAGATTACTGGAGCAAAGATCGGTTCTATAATGGGAACTGGTTGCCGGGAAAAGTGGCTCCCCATTTCAAGCACGTCGAGGTGACGCCACGCCTGACGGCGGAAGCCATCAAGGACATCGATAAATCGGCTAACAAAGAGAAGCCTTTCTTCCTTTACTTCGCATTGCCTTCGCCCCACGGACCGTGGGTTCCCACCGAAGAGTTCAAGGGTTCGAACCCGATCGGCGTGTATGGCGATTTTGCTCAACAGGTCGATCACAGCATCGGACAGCTGCTCGAGGCACTGGATGACAACGGTATCACGGAGAAAACCTTGGTTATCTTCACCTCCGACAACGGCCCGGTTTGATATCAGAGGGATCGTCTCAAATACGGTCACTCTTCGGCCTCAATCTACAGCGGGATGAAGGCCGACTTCTGGGAAGGCGGGCACCGCATGCCCTTTGTCGTTCGATGGCCTGCTCAGGTAAGTCCCGGTATCGTCAGTGATTCCATGATCGGCTTTACGGACATCATGGCTACGTTTGCTGATCTTGTTGATGACGACTTCCCAGAAGCTGCCACCACGGACAGTTTGAGTTTTTTGCCGATCCTGAAAGGGGACACCGGATACCAGGTGCGAGAGACCTTAATCGTGAATGCCGGGGCTAAAGCGTTTCGCCACAACAACTGGAAGTTGATCACCCGAAAAGGACCTGGCGGATTCACGCATTGGGATGGCAATCCGAATGAAGAGCCCGAGGGTCAACTGTATGATTTGGCAAAGGATCCAACGGAGCAAAACAATCTATGGGAACTGATGCCGGAGAAGGTTCAGAAGCTGCGGTTGATGTTGGTATCTGAAAAGGCCAACAAAAAGATCGCAAGGTCCGGCAGTAAGCGACAGCCAGATCGGAAAAAAGGGAACAAAGAATGAGAATTCCGGCCGCGATTGAAAGGTTGAGCATAGGAATACGTCGCAGCAGTTTTGGGTTTCCGGGATTCCTTGCTCTGTCCGCGACAGTTCTGGCAACCGCTGGTCTCGCTTGCGGCCAATCCGTAAGTGACAAACGCAAGCCCAACGTCGTGGTTGTCTTTATTGATGACCTCGGCTGGACCGATCTCGGTTGCTACGGGTCGAAGTTTTACTAGACGCCAAACATTGACCGACTGGCCGAGCAAGGCGTCCTGTTCAGCAGGGCCTACAGTTCCTGCAATGTCTGCTCGCCGACACGAGTTTCGCTGATGACGGGGAAATACCCGCAGCGTGTTGGCTTCACGAGTTACCTCGATCCGAATGGACAAAGCGGCGCCAACAGTGCCGCGACACATCTGCCGTCCAGTGAAACCACGATAGGCGAAACCTTCCAGCAAGCAGGCTACAGAACCGGGTATATTGGCAAATGGCAACGGCCCAACATGGCTTACCCGCCTCGTGTTTTTTTCCCTGCAAAATGCGAATACCTTCGACCGCCGATGTGCCGGATCTGGAGGACGGTAAGCCAGGCGATTACTTGACGGATGCTCTGACGGACAAGGGCATAGGGTTCATCAAGGACACGGTAGATGAGGGCAAGCAGCGGTTTTTTTCATTCTCGGCCACTATGCGGTTCATACGCCGATTCAGGCCCGGAAGAAGTTGGTCGAGAAGTACGAAGCCAAGAAAAAACGGATGTACGGTACCACTCCGCTGAAGATGACACCGGAACGGTTCAATCGCGAGGTCCCGGCACGACAGCAGAATCCAACCTACGCGGCCATGGTGGAGAATCTGGACACAAACATTGGCAAGGTTGTTAATTCTTTAGACGAACTCGGAATGACAAAAGACACGATCATCGTTTTCACCTCGGACAACGGTGGATCCTGCATGTCCGCCTCATGGCCAACGAGCAATTTTCCGCTTCGCGCCGGCCAGGGCTGGAACCACGAAGGCGGAATACGGATACCCACTTTTATCACATGGCCGGGTACGATTTCGGCCATGAAAACAGCCGAACCTGTCATTGCAATGGACATCTAGCCGACGCTCCTGGAGTTGGTCGGTTACAAGCAGTTGCCACAGCATACTTTGGATGGCCGCTCGCTCGTTCCACTGATCCGTGGCGAGACGAAGACACTGAATCGCCCCTTCCTCGCATGGTGGTATCCGCACTCCAACGGACATGGAACACAGCCCTCTCAAGCCATCTTGAAGAATGGCTGGAAACTTGTTCATTGCATGGGGCAGAATGAAATCGAACTCCATTTTTTGGACGACGATGAGGGAGAGAGAAACAACCTCGCGAAGGCGGAGCCTGAGAGATCACTTCAATTGCTCACCACATTGAAAGCGTGGGTGAAAGAGACACGTCGCCACTAAAAATATCTCCGCGGGGATTCACGCCTCGTATTACGATTGGTTCGCTCACCCTTTACTGGAGAATATCATGACCACTGAACGTTTCAATCGCCGAACGCTTTTACGAACCAGCGCTGTCATAGGAGCATCCGTTAATTTTTCGGCGCCAAACATTTTGCGAGCTCGAAATCCGAATGAGAAACTCAATATCGCCATGATCGGCCGCGGTGGTCGTGGTGTCCGGAACGTTCGCGAGTTTGAATCGGAGAATATTGTTGCTCTGTGCAATGTCAACGAAACCAACCTGAAGGTCGCCGCACGGCGATTCCCTAAGGCACGCACAGCGACTGACTTTCGAAAACTATTTGATC
>JAPKCI010000336.1 GCA_028823035.1 Rubripirellula sp. | reverse complement strand
GTCCAGGTATCACGCTGTCCAGGTATCACGCTGTCCAGGTATCACGCTGTCCAGGTATCACGCTGTCCAGGCATCACGCTGTCCAGGTATCACGCTGCGTTGTCATCGTCTCTCGTGTGGGCGAGAGTCACAGCGGTTCAAAACAAATGATAAGCCTTACCATCTAATTCCATCGCCAACTCGGGAGCGTTAGCACGTCGCAGCAAATCGTAGTAACCGTACGGATACTTAAAAACGTGACCAATACCCAGTGTTTTGTCTCCGCGTTGCTTCCAATAAGCCGTTTGCTGCGGCCGCAGTTTGCTTGGTTTGTGATCCGCAATTTTGCGAGCCCCCGGTTCCGGCCCCCCCCGTGTTACCGTGACATACTTGCAAAACGCAACGCGGCAACTTTCAGCCAATTCAACATCCCCCATGGCAGCCAACTCAATCAGAGACTGGCCAAAAGTCAGCATGTGTCCGGCAAATCCCTGCCCGTAACCGACGAATAGGTCAATCGCTGCACTGGCCTCTCTGAGAACAAATCTTGATGCTGCCACTTCGTCGGAAAACAGTGGTGGCTGAACGTCACTGTCCGGCTCAACATCCCGCCAAGGTGTAAAGGACCGGATCAGGTTACAAACGCCTTCCACACGCTCGGGCGTCGCGGTCTCAGGCATCAATCGAAACCCCTTGATCGCATGCATGGCAAAAATTGCATCATGGCCCACTTGACGAAGCACACCGCTGCCATCAGCCAAGGCCAATCCAACCTTCTGAATTGCCATGGGATCAACATTGCCCTCAGGAAAAGGTTGGCAGAGTTTGGTAGACGCCCAGTTAAAATCAAACAGATCTCCAATTCGGCTGGTCGTCGCCTCACCAAGATTGTTGTCTCTACAAAGCAAGTGTGCTGAAATCATTGCCGCACCACGATGCCCATCAGCAAAATAGTTCATCTCAGGGGCACGGGCCAAAGCATTGAGTCCAAGCAGGACCAAACGCTTGTCAGCCAAATCCTTCTGATCGATGCCGCCCGTGACATCACGATCGGACTCCTGAGCCAGTGCCCCGACGGGGCCAGCTAACATCATGCCACCAGTCACCAGCGAAGCTCGACGGGCGAACTGCCGTCGATTCAAAGCATCATTCATGAGCAAGGTCCTCGGGGCCGAATCTGTCTTACCGGAAATGTGAATATTATCGGCTACTGCGCTGTCCAGACGAGCATAGCCAGATGAATCACTTGTCAAACTGAAAATCCACTGCGCCCACTTTTTACTCGAAATGATAACCCTGCACGTCTAAATTAGTGCATGGGCTACGTCAAACCAAAACTTGCAATCACTTTGAAAGATGCAAATCTTGAAAACACACCGTCAGACCGGGGATGTTTGGCTGCCAAGATCGTTGTAAGCCAAGAAAGCTCTGAACATCCGAGGTTAATCGTGAGATCAACAACATGGCACCTATCCGATAGCCTAGCCAATTTCGGAAACCACGTGGATTCAACATCCTAAAACACGACACGTCGCAGCACAGGAACACAATGAAAAAGCTTGGATTCTTATTGATCAATGAGCTAAACATCGCCGCAGCACGACCGCAGGGGGTCGCAAACGGTGTAGGGCAGCATTGACGAGTCCTTTTGTTGCCCAAAAAACGCGTCGAAATGGTATTCGAGCAACACACGGCAGTTGCTATATACTTAAGCTGTCTCAGGTCGTCGCGATTGAGATGGCAGGCTTGTCATTTGATGCCTGCAGTTCCGACATGGATAAATGTATCCTCGATCACTTACTTCTTAAAAAGGCGCCCCTGGGATGTGCATTCAAAGACCACCTGAAATAATGGCCGGGCTTCTACTGACTGCTTTCGCATGCTTGCTAACCGGGTGTAACACAACCACCGAACCGACAGGACCAGAGCTTGGTGCTCTGGAATCGTACTTGGATGAGAATCCTGAACAGAGGATCGACAATAACCAGGACGCCGATGCAGAAGAGGATTTCGGGGACGGGGAACCCTAGTGAGTTTCTGAACGACGAGGGTGTGCCGACCATCCCGACATCATGGGTACGGTCATAACGATTGCGCGGCTTTTGACCATGTTCTTCGCTGCTGCAAACACGGCGGTGCTATTTTGCACAGGTCCCTGCATGGAGACTCCGCAAAGCATGTCGGTTTGACCAATTCCGCAGCTAAAGATCCCATCCACCCTGTCAAAAGCCGTTTCGCAACGCGATCGCGGGAACCATATTGCGCTTTATGACGTTTGCAATTAAGTTTTTTGCAAAATCAAATCGTGTGATGTTTGGGACGTGCGACACCTGTGTCTAGAGTGAGATTACGGGCCTTACCGTGTCGACAGCCACTCTCGTGTTGGATTCTGCGGCTGGCCAACCCATTCGGTTAAATCACGCGACGGGGACATGCCACCTAAGGGCACGAAGTGCAGATCAGGACACCGCGGCTAAAACACCGCACTTCGTTTAATGGAAAACACTTCCCGGCTGACCACTGACTGCGGTCGCTTCCAACGCGTGAAGCACCCCTGACACAACGAATCTCTTCGCTTACACATGCACACCATGTTTCAAGACTTCGGACAGTCCCTTTGCGAGTTGCCTTGGCGGGCAGTCACATCCAGTGCGACTATGGGATACCGGCTGTTTGGTAGCAGACACGCTCATCCGCTTGGGATTTTGACCTACCACCGGGTCCTCGATAGGGTACACGGTATTGCATCCCCACAGCACAACGTGACCCCCAATCGTCTACGTCAGCAACTACAAGGCTTGCAAGCAAGGGGCTATGAATTCTGGTCGCTGAACCAACTGCTGTCTGCCGTGATCCAGCGGTCGGAATTGCATGATCGCATAGCGGTCATCACTTTTGACGATGGTTATGAATCGGTTTACCTCAATGCATTTCCGGTGCTCAAGGAACTAAAAATTCCGGCGACAGTATTTGTGGCCACAGAGTTTCTGGATGGAACAGGTCCGTTTCCCTTTGACGACTGGGGAACATCGTTTCACAACCAAATACCGCAATCCTGTTACGGCCCTCTTACCTCGGATCAATGTCGAGAAATGCTGGACAGTCAATTGATTGAAATTGGCGCACACACTCACACCCACGGAGATTTTCGCGGCCAAGAGCAGCAGTTTCGTTTGGACCTCGATAAGAGCGTCGACATCGTGCGTGAACGTTTTGGCATCTCTGACGTCAGCTTTGCGTTTCCGTATGGCTGTCCCTACCTCGGCTATTCGAGTGAAGCACTGGTCGAACAAGCGATACTGGCGGGCGTGACATGCAGTTTGACAACGGAGGCGATTCCCGTGGACCTGGAAGCAGATCCTTTTCATTGGGGACGTTTCAATGTCTTCCCTTGGGACAGTGCGACATCTCTCGCTGCCAGGATAGAAGGTTGGTACGAGTGGGCACCCCGTTTGCGTCGCCGCATCACACGCAGTCCCAACCAATCGCAGCGTCCCGAGCCGAAACAACAAACTTAATGCGTTACTTTAGTGAACCCTGCGATCGTCCACAATTTGCAACGCCCGTCCTGCAACAAGCGTCCACGAACTGCTTTGTTGTTGATGGCATGGATGTGAATCGATCATGAAAATACTTCTGTGTCACAATCTCTATCAGCAACCCGGTGGCGAAGACCGTGTCTTTGAAGATGAAGGATCGTTGCTAGAGATGTACGGACACGAGGTTGTTCGTTTCACCATGCGCAATGACTCAATTGAAGAAATCAGCAAGATACAATTGGTTGCCAAGACGTTCTGGAACAGCGAGGCAGCGAAACAGCTTGGTGACATCATCCGGCATGAGCGACCGCAGGTCATGCATTGCACCAACACGTTTCCGTTGATTTCACCAGCGGCCTACCAGGTTGCCAAAGACAATGGCCTTGGCGTTGTGCAATCAATTCACAACTATCGGATGCTTTGCCCCAAAGCACAATTCGTCCGTGATGGTCAGGTCTGCGAAAAATGTCTTGGCAAAACGTTTGCGTGGCCGGCTATCTATCACGGGTGCTACAAAGGCAGTCGTTCAGCAACCACAGTCGTGGCCGCCATGACTGCTTATCATCGCAGTCGCAAAACATGGGATCGGTTAGTTGATTGCTTCATCGCGCCAACACAATTCGTAAAAGACAAACACGTCGAAGCCGGGTTCGACGCAGAAAAGATCGTAGTGAAACCCAATTTTGTGTTTCCCGATCCGGGGACCGGATCAGGGGCTGGAAATTACGCGGCATTTGCGGGCCGCTTGTCTCCCGAAAAGGGTGTCGACACGTTGCTGGAAACCTGGCAGCACATCAACCGTGACATACCTTTGAAAATTGCAGGTGATGGCCCCCTGGCAGCGAAGGTTCAACAGGCTGCCAATTCGGATTCAAGAATTGAGTGGCTTGGACAGATCGACAAGGAACAGGTGACTCAGATCCTTGGTAATGCGACATGTCTGATCATGCCATCGGTCTGCTACGAGACATTTGGATTGACCATCGTGGAAGCTTTTGCCAAGGGAACACCGGTGATCGCATCGAACATGGGAGCAATGGCGGAATTGATTCGTGATGGCAAGAACGGTTTTCTGGTGAAACCTGGCGACGCGAGGCAATTGGCGAACAAGGTTGAGTTGATGTTTACACAGCGAGCAGCGCAATTTCGGCGGGCGGCACGAAACGAGTACGATCAGAAATACACGGCCGAGGCAAACCATGTCTGGCTCAACGACATTTATGCAAGCACGTTACTGCCTGAAGTACCACCGGCAGGTCCAATGCCGGCCCAGTTGGATTCCCCCATGCCACGACAAATAAACGGATAGACACGACGTGTGTTGAAACCATTGCCCATGCCAACGCCTTCCTCAAACGAATCTGGGCAGATGCCTAACATCATTCCATTCTCAGAACCCACAACGCTGGCAACTTTCGAAGCCAATGATGAAGCACAACAGGAAACACACGAAAACACGGCGCCCACGATCAGCATCGGGCTGCCAGTCTACAATGCCGAACGTTATCTCGTTGAGGCACTGGATTCTCTATTGGCTCAGACATTCACTGATTTCGAAATCATCATCTCGGACAATTCGTCCACGGATCAAACTGAATCCATTTGCTTCAACTATGTCCGCCTTGATTCAAGAATAAGTTACGTCAGGCAGTCGGAAAATCTTGGTGCCACCGCGAACTTCAATCACGTGTTTGGCCTTGCTCGGGGACGATATTTCAAATGGGCATCCTACGATGACATTTGCAAACCGGATTTTCTCGCCAAATGCGTCGAGGTGCTCGACAACCAACCTGAGGTTGTGTGGGTGCACTGCTCCAGCGGAAAAATCGATGAGCATGGCGAAGTGCTTGACGTGAATTCACCGGAAGCCGAAGGCCTTGCCCACTCATCTGATGCCGGTTTGCCGCGACAATCTCATGATTCAAAGACTCCTCACCTGCGTTTCCAGGGCGTGTTACTGGGGACAAACTGGTGCGTGGACAGTTATGGCCTGATCCGTTCCGACGCACTTCGAGCGACCCGCCTGCTGCCCGCTTGCTATGGCGCAGAAAAAGTATTGATGGGTGCTCTTAGCCTTTCCGGTTGCTATTACGAAATTCCGGAAACGCTGTTCCACCAAAGAGTGCATCCGACTGCGTCAAGTCGCATCGGTAACGCAGCTAAGCAACGGACATTCATGGACGCTAAGTCATCGTCCCGATTTTCCTCAACCAGAATGCGACTTCTGAGTGGTCATTTCCATTCCATCGCCTCCGCGCAGTTAACAATTTGGCAACGGATTCGCTGCGTGCTCGTTATCGGTAAATACCTGCTTCAAACGAACAAGTGGAAGTCAGTCTTTGCAAACACGCTCACCGGCACCGGTGTTGGTCGGATTCCTAATTCAGAAGTCGAAACCGATTCAAATTGTCCATGAACTGTCTGATCGGGTCCTGTCCTGATGAAGTCGCACGGGTGCTGTCCATCGAATAACACCGGGTGCACTGTCTTGCACCCTCTTACCACCCCGGAATTTCCACCCCGGAATTTCCACCCCGGAATTTCCACCTCAGGTGG
>JAPKCI010000081.1 GCA_028823035.1 Rubripirellula sp. | reverse complement strand
CGGGTATGATCAGGATGTCTTTCAAGTCGCAGGTCTTTCCCTGACAAATCTAGCACAATGCCATGGTTGATTTTCAACGCATCCCTTGCATGAGATCATAAGTTCGACAGCAGGACAGGTGGCAGCTAGACTTCGTCAGGATGTCGGTCAGGTACGTTTTTCGCACGGCATGAGGGTTTGGTGGGTCGGTTGCCGGTCAGCTCTTTTGTGATGGCCTTACCTTCGGCCCGCGTTGCACATCGGGGTCCTGACTGCAGTATTTCCTCTTCACGCACCACGCGTACTGTTAAACCAGGTTTGCCTGTTCAAGCACAAAATGACTTTTATGCGACACGGTGGTCGATTCTTTCATTCCGATTCCTTAGCCGAGAGATTGATCCTATGTGGACGCGTCTGATTTGGGTTTTTGGCATTGTTGCTATGGGTCCACTCCTGAGGGCCGATGAGGTTGTTGGGCCATTGGTGGGTTCGGTTTCGTCCAGCAGTGTGCACATGCTGTATCGTCCATCGGCAAAAGCCCAGACGCTGCGTCTGCAAGTGTTTGACGCAAATGAGCAGTTGGTAAAAGTCGTCAGTGAAGATTGCACAGCAGAACGTGACTTTGTTGCCCACTTCATCGTCAGTGGGCTTCAGCCAGCGACAACTTATGGATACCAGATTGAGAGAATAGATAATTCGCCAACGGTGCTCGTCAAGGCAAGCCCCACACATCAGTTCACAACAGCGTCGCAACAACGCAGCGGAGAGCGTGTGGTTGTCAGCTTTGTGTCGTGCGTTGATGTAGAGCCCACGAAAATTTGGAATGAGATGGCCGAACTCAATGTCGATGCGGTCTGTTTGATGGGCGACACTCCGTACATTGACAGTTCTGATCTTGATGCCGCCAGAAAGAAGCATCGCCAGTTTCTGCAGATGCCAGGTCTGGCTCGCCTGGGACGAACCACTCCGGTGGTTGGCACATGGGATGACCATGATTTTGGCAAGAACAACGGCAACGGGTTAAATCTTCTTGAAGGAAAGTCGCGAACACGCCGGGCCTTTGTCGACTATCGGGCGCACGACCGTTATGGCAACGGTTCTGAAGGTGTCTATCACAAAATGGACATGGGAGCGTTGGAGATATTCTTTCTTGACCCTCGCTACTTTTCACAGACCGAGCCCTCACCTGTTGATGCTGCTCAGCCTACCTGTTTCGGACGACAACAGTGGGATTGGTTGCTGCAAGGCCTGCGTGACTCGAAAGCAAAATTCAAAGTTCTTGCGATGGGAGCGATCTGGCAGGACAAGAAGAATTCTGAAACCGATGACATGTTTACCTATTGGTACGAACGTGATGCGCTGCTTGATTTCATCAAGGCGGAACAGATTTCCGGCGTAACGTTGCTTGGCGGTGATATCCATGTGGCGCGGCATCTGAAACATCCCGATCGAGTCGGTTATGATTTGCATGATTTCATCATTTCACCAGGACATGAACGCACGATTACAGGGCTTGATGTTTATCATCCCTCGTTGCTGTGGTCACTGGTCGAAGGACGACAGTTCCTGACGTTGACCGCAGATACCCGTGGACAGAAGCCCAGATTGACAGCCGAGTTTCGTCAGCCTGAGGGACAGGTGAATCGCCGTGTCGTTTTGACTCTGGATGAGTTGACGCCGCAAACACTCAAGGATGATCTATCAAAAGAGATGCGAGCGCACTGGGATTTCAACGAGGGGCTGCAAAACAAATCATTGCTCGGTTCCCGAATTGATGCCCAACCCCATGGTGGCGCAGTGATTGATCAAACGCAGAAAACTCGAGGCAGTGCTGTCCGTTTCCTGCGGTCGAAGGGACAGTACTTGAATGTGCCGCAGAGTTTTCTTGATGACAACTCCACCGCTCACACTGTTTCGATGTGGTTCAAACCCGCAAATTTACCGAAGCATGGTACGGCTGAACGCAGCTTTTTACTGGAAAGTACGGCTCAGGGTGCGACCAGCAACACTCAGGCATGGCATTTGTCTCTTGGTTTAAGAGCCACCGCTGATCCGGGTAAAGTCAATGTGCAACTGTTTACCGTCACCCTGCAACCCGCAGCCAGTCCCGGAGCGGCACCCAAACAGATTTCTCAGGGCCCCTTTGACTTTCTGGTTGACCGTGAACAATTGAGGGATCGATGGAATCATGTGGCATTTACCTTTGATTCAGAATCGCTGTGTTTGTTCTTGAATGGAGCTTTGGCGGCGATCCATCAGTTACCTGTCCAAGGTCCGGCAGCTGAATTTGGGGGATTGGTGATTGGTGGACATCGTGCAGGAACCGGGCGGAATTTTGATGGTTGGATCGATGAAGTGGCGATTTGGCAACGGTTACTTGATCAGGATGAGATCCGACGCCTGAGCAAGTTGCCCAGTAAGTGAAGTGCTGGTAGCGTTTCCGTGAGTCCGTTTCATGCTCAGGGCGGGATGGGCTGATGTGTTTGCCGGGCTTTAGCCGGTAGCAAAACAGCTTTCGTACCGGTTCGAAGTGGAAGGCGAAAGCATTACAAGGTAACCTCTTGCGCTTGGTAAGTGATTCAAACGTGATGTTGATCCAGTCTGTGATTCCAAAGTCTGTGGCTCCAAGTTGGGCCTGCAGATCAAATGGCAGGCATGGGTTTGCATCCCGTGCGATTTGGTCTCTCAAGTTAAAACACGCAACTGCAGAAGGCAAAGACACCGTGGTTACAATACATCGCAGCATGCTGTTCACCATTCTATTTCTTGGACTGGCGGGTCTTTTACACCTGCACGCTGATGAACCCACTACGGTTGCGAAAATTGATGGCTCTGGTCCTGGCTGGGTCTCGCTAGGGAAAGCCGATTTTGCAAAAGTTAACAGTGCCGATGATACATGGTCGTTTAAAGGTGATGAGATCCATTGCACAGGGAAACCTGTCAGCGTCATGCGAACTCAAAAACAGTACACCAACTTTGAGCTCGTCTGCGAATGGCGACATATGAAGAATGCGGGCAACTCAGGCATCTTTGTGTGGACCATACCTTCGTCACTGGAAAGTCTCAAAGGTCCGGGCCTGCCGCATGGAATCGAAGTGCAAGTGCTCGACCTTGGGTACAAGGATGCTTTTGAGCAGGGTGGAAAACGAAAAGCCGACTGGTTCACATGCCATGGAGACGTGTTTCCCGTCGGTGCTGCAAAGATGAAGCCCTTTCCGCCTGTTGCACCCAACGGGCGTCGCAGTTTTCCTTCCAAAGAATTGACGCTCGATACCGGTGAGTGGAATCACTATTACGTTCGTGCCATCAACGGCGAGGTTCGTTTGTGGGTCAACGGCGAGGAAGTATCTGGTGGCACAGGATGCTCGCCCAGCACTGGATATCTGTGTCTGGAATCCGAGGGTTCACCCATCGAATTTCGAGGCCTGAAACTGCGAGAACTTCCCTAGTTTACCGCGTCTTTTAACGCTGATTCATAGTAGCCGTTCATTGTGGCCAGACTTTACGTGTGTGTGACCTAATGCACGTGTTGTTGCCGGCACGCTGGTCGGAAAAAATTCATTTCCCGGTCGAGCCTTGAACCTGTTGTTCGCCCGTGGGTTTGGATCCATTGGCAATCATGCAGGACTGACGCGATCAACGCGTCGAGTCTCCCAAGCATGGTGTTTCACGGGTAGATTTCGTGAAACTATGAGGTGCTTGCCATTCGCCTCAGTCAAAGCATTACGCTTCAGCAGGCCAAAGGGTGTGCGTCATCCCAGTTTTTGAAGCGGCAGGGATGGAATAGCCCAAAGAATCGATACGACCCCTGCCGATTACCAAAATTAGTGGTGCTGTTGTATCTGGCCAGAACAATTTCAGGCAGCAGTTTCATTCTTGCGCAGCGTTTGACTGTTTGGCTTGCCCTGATCTTGTTAGCTTTCCGACTTGACACACCAGCCCAGAATTTATCTCCCAACTTGGCCCGCGGGGGTCACGCTCCTGCTTGCGCTGCTGTGCGCGGTTTTCGCTGGGTGTTCACGCACCTGGTTTCGTAAGAAAGCCGACACGGCCGCCTATGAAGCATTGGCAGAACTGGGCGGATATCCCTTTGAGGATTCCGTTTATCCGCTTCCGAATGCTCGATTCTACGATCCTTACTCGGTCGACTGTCCACCGATGCCACCAGATGATCCACAATCGCATCAATTGATGCGTGAGGTCGATGGCATGAAGGGATATCAGCATTGGGATAAGAACGGGTCCATCGATTCGATCGATTCAAGTGACTGGCTGGCGACATTGCCGCGTGACGGAGATGGTGAGGTGCAGTTGGATCTGACTGGCGCGATTCAGGTTGGCCGCTCCAACTCGCGAGATTTCCAACGTAATTTGGAGGTGCTTTATCTTTCGGCGCTCGATGTCACGGGGCAACAGTTTCAGTTTGAACATCAGTTTTTGGCAGGGAATGTATTTCGGCAGAATTTCTTTGGCCGAGATGTCGGTGGATCAAGTCGGACAGAAGTCGATTCATTTGCAGTGTTGAGAAAGGGTTATGCCACGGGCGGGGAACTTTTGATTGGCGTAGCGAATTCGTTGGTATGGGATGCGTGGGGTGCAGGAAGCGAGGCTTTTTCATCAACATTGGATTTTGCATTACGCCAGCCTCTGCTCCGGTTTGGCGGTCGGGCTCGCGTGCTCGAACAGTTGACGCAAAGCGAGCGGGACCTGCTGGCCAACATTCGGCAGATGGAAATGTTTCGGCAAGGATTTTATGTGAACCTGACAACGGGACGCGTGACCGGCAGCGGACCATCACTGGGGGCGAACGTTGGTCAGGCTGGCTTAGGTTTGGTGGCTGGGTTCCCCAGTGGACGCAATGGTGCACCATCCGCCGGTGGCTTTCTTGGGCTTCTGCAGGATCAGCAGAAAATCCGCAACCAGGAAGCCAATGTTTCTGCGCTCCGTGACAGTGCGGCTCAGTTGGAAGCTGCGTTCGAAGCCAATCGGATCAGCAGTCGATTGCAAGTCGATCAGGCGCGGCAGGCATTGCTCAATGCACAAAGCAGCCTGCTGACATCACGCGCTGCTTACGATAGTCGTGTCGATGCTTACAAAATCACACTTGGTCTGCCTCCGCAAATGCCAGTGGCCATTCGTGATCCACTGCTGGATCGATTCATGTTGATCGACCCTGCTCTGACGAAACTGCAGGATGAGGTCAGCCAGCGACTGCTCACGATCAGACGCAATCGCTCAGCCCCGAATCGTGAAGAACTTGCCGAATGCGTGAGAGGCTTGCAGCGTCTGGACCCCGACATTGTGGTGCAGACTGATCTGGTGGTCGACAACCTGAAGAAGTTGGTGGACATTATCCCTGAGAGGATTCAGCAACTTGATCGCGTGGCGCGGCAGGTTGACACACTCAGCGCCGATGTTGACCCACGCGTCTATGATCCTGAGTTGTTTCAGAAACGCGTTGACGAGCTGTTGAGCCGCGTTCCGAAGATCGCTGGCATGCTTGTCGAAACCGAAGAACAACGCACGCTGATCGCAAATGAAATGGAAAGCATCTCGCTGCCTGAATTGCAGCGGCAGCTTGTCGCTCATGCGACCGAGGTCTCAGATCTTCTGCTGGAGCTGTCTCTTCTCAATGCTGAGACAAAACTGCAGGGCATTTCCCTGTTGCCGGTAGACATCGATTCCGCCCAAGCTGTCGATTATGCCCGTTTCAATCGGTTGGATTGGATGAACGCTCGCGCCAATCTTGTCGATTCGTGGCGGAAAATCGAAGTTGTCGCCAATGACCTGAAAAGTGATCTTGATGTTGTTGTGGAGGGAGAATTGGGCACACCGCTGAATGATTCCTTCAATTTTACTTCGCGAGAAAGTAAACTTCGTATGCGACTGGAATTCGATACTCCGACTGCACGTGTGATCGAAAGAAATCGTTATCGCGCCTCACTCATTAGTTACCAGCAAGCGCGACGAAGTTATATGCTCTTTGAAGATCGTGTCGCCCAGAGTATCCAGAACACGATTCGGATCATTAACCTGAGCCAGATCAATCTTGAGGTTCGGCGTGCTGCCGTTCAGGTTGCGATCGCACAGGTCGATATCGCGCGGCTTCGACTGAATCCACCGGTCCGCCCAAATCAGCCAAGTCGTACGTCACCCACTGCCGCCCGTGACCTTGTGTCTGCCTTGACAGATCTGCTCGATGCGCAAAATGATTTGCTCAATGTATGGGTCAGTTACGAGGCTCTGAGAATTCTGCTGGACTTTGAAATGGGCACCATGCAACTCGATCCAGTTGGCATATGGATCGATCCCGGGCCGTGGATCAATGAGATGGAACTCAATCAGTTGGAACGCGAACAACTTGAGATTGATCTGCTGAAGCAAGTTCCCGCTATCAGCGAGGCATTGAATGATGATTCTAAGATCGTCGAAGAGCTTGAGTTGCCGAATCCTCGTCCATGACCAGTTTCTCGATTTGAACTCGATGTCCTCATTTCTCACGCTCACTTGGTTCCGATATGCGGCGGACGGGGGTGTTGGTTGCGTTGTCTGGATATCAGCCGTCCGGCAGGGGAATTGCAAGCAGGGGAAATTGCAAGCGGATGCTCTTTCGGAATGCATCCGGAGCAGTGCGAGAACGTCAACTGTTTCGCGTGGAAACAGATCCACGGGAGCAAGAATTCGAGATCGGCGACAAACAGCCTGCTAAGGCAAATGAACTGCAAAAGTGACTACTCGATTACCTGACGGATGCGAATGGGAAAACCAATCCGCATTCGTCAGCTAAGCCAAAACGATAGCGACCAGTTCGACAACCCTCGTTGCAGTAGTTGCCGCCCTACCAAACCGAGGCCGTGTATCAAGGGGCCGGGATGAATCGATGTTGGCCCTTTTTTTCATTTGCAATGCGTTCCATCAGGGGGCGGCTCGCGGTGCTCTCAAATGCAATGGTGTGAACAACGGTCTCTGGATCGTAGGCGGCTAAAACTGATTGCGGATCCGATGGTCCGTTTGCCATGGGAGGTGCGTCCAAACGAGCCTGTCCGAAACCTCGAAGAAACGAATTCAATTCCACGCCGAAACTGGGTAATTGCCCGTAAACAAACTCACCATCGGAAAGAAAAAAGACGGCATCCGGTTTCATGTTGCCTGCGATTTGCAACGCTGAGGCTGGGAACGTTCCGCCCGTCGGACGAGCGTGGTACTTCAGCCATTGGATTGCGGCTTGCTTGTTTTGAGGTGTCGCGGAGCGCATGCGAGGTTGATTTCCCTCCAAAAACATCGGCGTAGCCCGTTCGCTGTAGAGAACCACAGAGAAGCTTTGCTCATCATTGAGCTGGTTGATGGACCGCACCAATTCAATGGTTGCACGCTGCAATCGCTGTCCATTTCGAGCCGCCATGCTTGCTGAAATATCAAGCACGAAGACAAAACTGTTGCCGTAAGCATGGGCGCCAAAGAACTCAATCTTTTTTTCCCGCTTCTCGCTGTCGCGGGGGGCGTCAACTGCAACCTCAGTACCCGTGGGTGATATTGGAACAGGCTGCGTGTTTGATTCAGCAGCAAATGGGGATTCAAATTCCAGTTCAGAGGCATCCTCAAGATCGACCGTCACCGCTTCATCCACGACCACCGCACGTGCCACTATTTCCGGTTCGGCGTTTGTAAGTTCCACGCTTGACAGATAAGCAGGCTCATCAGTGTTTGGCCAAGGCGATTCGCTAGCAGAGGACGCAAGCGTAATCAATATTGGCACAGGTCGAGTTGTGCGCTGAAATATCAAAGCCAAAACAACAAGCAGAACCAAATGAAAAATCAGTGAAAAAAGAAAACCGGAAATTTGTTTCAGATTTCGATCCCTGACCACATCAGGTGCCAGTTCGTGTAACTCATCTTCGGCTAAGCCTGCAAACGAAGAGTGAGCGACGCACGGTGGAGTGGAGGGCTCCGACTGCTCGACAGGTGGCGGAATTAACAATGAGTTGAACGTTGGATTTGACAAGTCTATCTCCAGCGTTGTACGTCCGCCGAAAGGAGTCAGAAACGCCACTCTGTACTCTCCTTAGGTTAGCACGAATTCGGCCCAGTACCAAATTCGTACTTCCGTGAATGCTGTGCATTGCCTGGCCCCGGTTCCGCCAGCTAATCTGTCTTCTTTGTTTTTCCTGTTTTTTCTACCTATCGTTCGTCGTTTGTATTCCTCTAGAAACCGCAGGAACTGCGTTCTAGGTTGAGTTGCAATCGTCCCCATGTCAAACTCGTGTCCTTGCGATCTCACCATCGACCACTTTGAAAAGGGATTCAAAAATGAACCGTTTCATTGTGTTGTTTTTCACTTTCGGCGTCGCTCAGCGTTGCAGATCAATGGAAGGACATCACTGGAAAGTAAGCGATTGACGCCGATTTTGTGGCCTTGATTAGAGAGCCGTTGGTCCTGAAGACAGATGCCAGACGCGTGATGACTATCCCGATGGAAAAGCTCGATGAGGCAAGTCGAACTTTGGCAACAACGTTTGCAAAGCAAGTTGCACCAAAGACTGGAACTGACTCCGTATCTGGATCGTCGAATTTGAATCGTGCCGACAAGGTGGAGGGCGTACTGCTGAGAATATCGCTCGGCGTGAAAAGTAGTAATGCAAGCCAGGAAATGCCTCCTTTTTCAGCACCGGTTGCGGTGCAAGAGAATGACCTTGTTGAATTTGAACAGCTTAGTACCAACGTCGAGTGCTTTGTCGGGTGCCTTTTCGGGTATGTTCAACTGAAACCATGTATTCACTTGTCCCTGAACAAAGATTGGCGTTCAATCCACGGATGGCCGGCGTTGGCATCATCATTTGCCGATCTATCAGAACGGTCTTCAGGGACTTGTATTTCACTCGCTTCCAACGACTTTGTTTCAGTTCAAGTCGACAGCATTCGCTTTGCAGTGGTTCAGTTTCGACGATAATGAGTTTCTTGGCTCTGGTTCATGCAGTGAGTTGGAAATCTGCACTCAGACGCCACGATTAACTTTTTTGCGGCGTGCATTCGGTTTGTACAACGCGGCTTTGCCCGACTTTATGTTAGTTTGTGGATCGGGCGTCCACCGCTAGCCGGCTTTGTATGGTTTGATGCAGAATTGCAAGCGTCCGGTGTGCCGGCGATTATGCTGTAAGTGAACTGACATTCTTTGACTCTAAAGGCTGAATTCTTTTCGGGATGAGTACTATTTTCAAACTACTGATCATTGCTGTGCTGATTGGCGCTGCAGGTGCGGCGGGCTACCAGCCGGCAAAAGAATATTGGCGGGAGCGAAACAAGATCACTTGGGAAACCGCCGAAATCGAATCTGGCGACATTACTCGTTACGTCAACTCAACGGGTACGATCCAACCAGTCCTGTCAGTGTCGATCGGTTCGTTCGTTTCAGGGCCGATCGTCGAACTCAACGTTGATTTCAATGATGAGGTGAAAAAGGGCGACGTTTTGGCTCGCGTCGATCCTCGCTTGTTCAAAGCAAATGTCGATCGTGATGAAGCAACGCTTTTAGCTCGCGAGGCTGACTTAGAGAGGGTCGAAGCGCAGTTGCAACAATCGTTGAACAACTACCTTCGCGGCAAACGGTTGCGAGGTGCCAATATGGATTTCATGTCCGATCGAGAAATGGACGCATTGGTTTTTGACGTCAAGTCGCTGCAAGCTCAGCGAAGGCTTGCCAAGGCATCGATTTTGCAAGCGAAGGCCTCCTTGGAGACTTCTCAGGCGAACCTCAATTACTGTGAAGTCACGTCGCCCGTCGATGGGATAGTCATCAATCGTCTGATCAACCCTGGGCAAACTCTTGCGGCACAGTTTCAAACGCCGGAGTTGTTTGTTGTCGCACCCGACCTGCGCGAGAAAGTGCATGTGTTCGCGTCGGTTGACGAAGCCGACATTGGACTGATTCAAACTGCCAAGGAAAGTGACAAGCCGGTTGCATTCACTGTCGACGCTCATCCTGACGAGGTGTTCGATGGCGAGATCGAGCAGATTCGGTATAGTAGTACAGAAACGCAAAACGTTGTGACCTATCCGGTAGTAATTGCGGCGAAAAATCCTGACCTGAAGCTTCTGCCGGGTATGACCGCGAGCATTTCGTTTGAAGTCGATTCGACCAAAGACGTGCCTAAAATCCCAAATGCTGCGCTTCGTTTCTTCCCCGAAGAGTTGAGGTATGTTCGCAAGGACGATCAGTATTTGATCGACGGTTCTACTTGGAGGTCGAAGCCGAAAACGGACGAAGAGAGAGAACAGAACTCAAACCTGACGGCAACCGAGAACGCAGAAGCCCAACAGAAAAAGAATCAACGTCATGTTTGGATAGTCGACGGTGAACGATTGAAGGCGGTCGAAATAAGAACTGGGCTGATGGAGAACAAATTCACCGAAATGGCACACGGCGATCTCGATGTTGGTGACAAACTGGTTACCGGAATAAAGGACTAGTTGGAAATGTCCTTTCTCGATACGGTTCGCATCGCCTTGAGAGCGTTGGTCAAGAACAAAATGCGTGCGGTGTTGACGATCATCGGCGTTGTCATCGGCATCGCTGCGGTCACGACGATCGTTTCGATCGGGCAAGGTGCCAGTCAACTTGTCAGTGGTGAGTTTGAAGCGCTCGGAACGAATGTCGTTTTGGTGTTTCCAGGGCAGACCCGTCGCGGCGGCGCTCGGCAATCTGGCGCACCAACGTTGACTGCTGCTGACGCTGAAGCCATTGGCACGGACTGTCCCGCAGTACTCGCTGCATCCCCGATTGTGGGCACTGCTGGCCAAATTATTTTCGGGAACGAAAATTGGAATCCGAAGCAGATGCAGGGTGTCGGTGAGGATTACCTGACCGTGCGCAACTGGGAACTCGAAGCGGGAGGTTTTTTCTCGACCAACGATGTTGATGCTAGTGCAAAAGTGTGCGTGATAGGACAGTCTTTGATTCCAGAACTGTTTCGAACTGTTAATCCGCTCGACGAGATGATTCGTATCAATGACGTGCCATTTCGTGTCATTGGTATTTTGGCAAAGAAGGGTGCCAATATGGTTGGCGACGATCAAGACGATATTGTGCTGATGCCTCACACGACTGTCCGTAAGCGGATCAATGGTTCGCCGTTGGATAATGTCAGCATGATCATGGTTTCAGCTCGCGGAACCGAGCAGATGGGCAAAGCAGCCAAGCAGATCGAAACGTTGATGTATGAACGGCACGAAATTGGGCCATCCGAAGAACCAGATTTCAGTGTTCAGGATACGACCGAGATAGCCGCTACCCTGGGTGTCATTACAGGAACACTGACATTGATGCTTTCGGCCATCGCTGGCATCTCTTTGTTGGTAGGTGGTGTTGGAATCATGAACATCATGCTGGTGTCGGTAACCGAACGGACTCGGGAGATCGGGATACGAATGGCGATGGGCGCGAGAGGAAGAGATATCTTGCGTCAATTCCTGATTGAATCAGTTGTGCTTTCCTGTATTGGTGGAGCGATTGGACTGTTGCTCGGAACGGGGGCTTCCATGGCCGCGAATCTACTCATCAATGCGTACAAGCCTGGAACCGATTGGCCAATGATTGTTTCAATCCCAGCCGCATTTGTGGCAATGGGATTTGCGGCGGCGGTCGGCGTTTTTTTTGGTTATTACCCGGCTCGACGTGCCAGCAAGCTCGACCCGATTGACGCCTTGAGGTACGAGTAGATGGCGTTGATCGAACTGAACGATGTTCGCCGAGTTTACGATTTGGGTGAAGTGAAAGTTCACGCACTCCGTACGGTCACACGCAATGTTGATCTTGGTGAATACATAGCGTTGATTGGTGCGTCCGGCAGTGGCAAGTCGACATTGATGAATACGCTCGGGTGTCTCGATCGTCCTACGCACGGCAGTTACCTGCTTGATGGCGAAGAAGTTGTCACGATGAGCCGCGACCAACGAGCCAGAATTCGCAACAAACAGCTTGGCTTCGTGTTTCAGAATTTTAATTTGCTCAATCGTACCTCAGCACTCGAAAACGTCGAGTTGCCACTGATGTATGGACCAAAAATACACGCTCGGGAACGCCGTGACCGGGCGATGGAAATGCTCGAAAAAGTCGGGTTGGCCGATCGCTTCCATCACCATCCCAGTCAGTTATCGGGTGGTCAGCAACAGCGAGTTGCGATCGCCAGAGCGTTGGTCAATCGTCCGTCGATCCTGATGGGCGACGAACCGACTGGAAACCTCGATTCTAAAACCAGTCGCGAAGTGATCGATTTGTTTCGGGAACTTAACGATGAACAGAAAATCACAGTGATCTTGGTGACACATGACCAAAACGTCGCTCGTAACGCCAGGCGAACGATCGTGTTGCGTGATGGGGAAGTGGTCGAAGATACCCCGGATTTCATGGTGGCAAAGGCTGCATTGGAATACGATCCTCTGGTGGCAGGTTGAGCTTTCGCAGCAAACAATCTGGTTGAGACCGGAAAGGGACAGAACTTAGCGGATGAACATGATTCAGCTGAATTGTCACTCGCAATTTCAATGCTGGTCGTTTTGTCTTTCTTGTCAAATTCAGCGGTAGCACTTTGCTGTTGGCCACTTCACGCTTCTGTCTTCCTATCTTGCGTAACCGGTACGACCCGATGTCTCGTATCATTTGGCGTTATCCGCAGTGACAGACGCGACGTCAAACGCGGAAAAACTGGCGCATTCGTTGCAATCGTCCGAATCGATATGGTATGGATACTGCATCATCAGGTCGGGTTCTTTCTCGTTGGTTGTTCGCTTTCATTGCGGCACTCACGGGGCCTGCCGTCGCTGATGAGCCTTCTTACCCGATCCTGCCTGAACAGCGGTTTCTGGACGTCCGCCAGCCCCAGCAATTGTTGCAAGTCGCTGTGCCGTTGACACCTCGCCCGGCCACTGTCACTGACCCGCAGTTTGATGCGCCGCCTCGCTACCTGACGCTCAACGATGCCATCAACATCACGATGGCCAACAGCGAAGTTGTACGAGTGCTCAGTGGTGTAACGGCGTCGACCAGTGGACGCACGATTTACGACGTTGCGATCACCAACACAACGATCGACCAACAAAGAGCCGCGTTCGATCCCAACCTGCGACTCAATAACGCTTGGAACCAAATCGAAAGACCCACCGGCGTATTTGATCCCCTCGATCTAACCAACGCCTTGATCACAGGGAACCAGAATGAAGGGTACGGGCTGGATTTTGGGCTGTCGAAAAAGAACCTGTTGGGCGGGACGACGAACTTGGGCGTCAACAGCGACACCAACCGTGTGACGCCGGGCATTTTTCCGCTCGATCCTGCTGAGCGTACCGCAACAGAGTTCAGTTACACGCAGCCGCTGTTGCAAGGTGCTGGCAAAGCAGCCAACCAGGCTCCGATTGTGTTGGCCCGTATCGACACTGAGCGTTCTTATTTTCAATACAAAGCTGCCGTTCAGCGATCGGTCCAAGGCGTCGTTGAAGCGTATTGGTCACTCGTGTTCGCGAGAACGGATCTGTGGGCACGGACGCAGCAGGTCAAACAAGCGACGTTCGCGAACGATCGTACCTTGGCGAGCGTCCAAACAGGCGATGCAAATGCAGGCGACTTGGCCCAGACCCAGTTGGCTCTCGAAAATTTCCGCGCCAGCTTGCTCGCATCCCAGGCAAGCGTTTTGCAACGTCAAGCCGCATTGTTGAATATCCTCGGACTACCGCCTTACGAAGCCGAACGTACTGTGCCCGTGACACCGTTGTCGGTTGACTTGATCGCCGTCGACTGGGCTTCGATCAACGAACTTGCCCAACGAGAGCGGCCCGATATCATCGAATTGAAATTGATTCTCGAAGCCGATGAACAACGCTTCTTGATCGCGAACAATCAGGCTCGACCCCAACTCAACGGAGTCGCGCTGTACCGTTGGAACGGACTGGAAGGCATCACCCCCGCGGGTAGTCGCGTCCGCAGCGGTTCGGGTGACTTTGAAGACTGGTCGCTAGGCGTCAACTTTGCCGTCCCACTGGGTATGCGAGCTGAAAGAGCTTCCCTGCGCCAACGTCAGTTGATCATCCAACGTGACCGGGCAAACCTCGGACAGGGTCTGCACAACATGCAACAACTGCTAGCGCTGAGCCTGCGTAACCTTGAGCAATTCTATGCCCAGTACGAACGATACCAGGCTGTCCGATCCGCCGCACGCAAGAACCTCGAACAACAACTTGCACAGTACAACGAGGGGATTATTCAGTTCATCGTTGTTCTGCAAGCGATCGTCAACTGGGGCAATAGCGTCAGTTCGGAAGCACAATCGCTTTCGCAATACAACACCGAACTTGCCCGATTGGAACTGCAAACTGGCACAATTCTGCAAGAACACAACATCGTCTTCTTTGAAGAACGATTTCGTTCGATTGGCCCGATGGGGCGGCTTGGAAAAGAAAGGTGCTACCCGCGCAGCCAACCGCCATCGACCGATGTTTCACGGTATGAAGGCGGATCGCAGCCTTCCGAGGAATACTTCGACCTCGAAGACCCCATCACCAGAAGAAATCCTGCCGACTCAAATGGTGGGGATGGTAAGGATATCGACCTGGACATGGATGTCGAATTTGAGAAAATCGACAAAGATCAAGACGAGGAAATGTCAGACGAAGAGATCGAAAAACTTCTGGAAAAGAAAAGTACTCTGCGGACGTTGTCCGACTTTATGAAGACGAAACTGTTGCGTTAGACCTGTTTGCCTGCAAACAGGTTTTCTGGTGGCAATCGTGATTGCCATTTACATGGGGAGTCCCGACGAGAAGTACATGGGGAGTCCCGACGAGAAGTACATGGGGAGTCCCGACACGAAAAATCCGCCCAACATCGATTCGGTGTAGGCGGATTGTAAGACGGGGCTTTTTGATTTTGGCATCTGTGATGCCGTGACGAAAAAGGCAGGGCGTTACTTGTTCTTCTTCGGCTTCAGGATTGGTGTGTCCCAGCCTTCAATGTCGCCGGGTTTGGCGTCAGTGATGGACGGTTTGAAGTTAAAGGTCGTAGGGTTATAGGAGCCCACGAACGATACGTCAGCGTCGGATTGGATGTTGTCTTCCATGTTCATGCACCAGAGTGTGGCGTTGATGATCATGCGTCGCACTCCCTCGCTGAGTATGTCCTCGGATGCTCCCTGGGTGCTACAGAACGCGCGGCCTTCTTTGCCGCCCTTGAATGTGTAGGTTCGAACCCAGGCCGCCGGTTGTGGTTCCTTGCCTCCGACCGGCTTGGCACCTACTTTCATGGATTCCAGAACGCGGTTGGTCGCAAGGATGGTGGAATTCGGCATCGGCCTGGCCGAGTAGGCACCAGCCATGGCATGCATGTCTTTGACGCCTCGCATCACCGGGTGGTTCTGCTGCTCGGGGACGGTGTGCATGGCGGTGGCGTACTTGTGATTGCTGCCGTAGTGTCCGGCACCCAATCTGGGGTTCCATGTTTCGCCGAGGACCTGGCGACCAAAGCCACCGACAAAGTCGTCATCGGAAGAGTTGAAATTGTGATAAGCGTACGTGCCTTGCAATCCATTGAACGCATGGGTTGTGGTACGCAGGCCGAGTACCGGCCCGCCGCGTTTCAGGTATTCCTCGAACTTTGCCATCCAAGGATCTTCAGGGTGGACAAAACGAAGGAACAGGAACAGCATGTCCGCGTCATCAATGGCCTCGATACCAGGGATCAGGCTGGAGCCCGGTTTGATGAGTCCTTCATCGGTTTGGCCGAAGAGTACGGTGCATTTGAAGCCGTAGCGTTTTGCCAAGATGCGGGCGACCGCCGGGCACGTTTCTTCGCCGCGGTACTCATGGTCCGAGGCGATGAACAGAATGTGCTTGCCCTTGCCCGGGCCGGCGTCACCCTCGTAGACAACGCGATCCGCACCTGTTGCGGTAGTGTAGAAAAGGAATAATCCCGCCGCTGCGGTCAAAACGTGTCGTGTGTTCATTGTGATGTCCTGTTGTTGCTTTGTTTGGCCTCAGCAGATGCCGAGACAGGCTTACCTGTCCCGGCACAAGTGTTGGTGAGTTCTGTTATATGATACGAGACGCCAGATTCGAGACAACGCTCCCTTGAATCCAGTTTGACGATTGTGGGCCAGACAAGTTCTCAATCTGTCCCGCCCATGATTAACCAGAGGACAGTTAATTTAAAATACCGTCCGTTTCGATGTTGCAATATAATCGCGTAATCTTGGGGCGGCTCGCGATAATCCCAATAACGGACTCCGTTCTTTTATGTCCAGCATTAAAAAAACCTTGCCAGAACAGAATGCAACTGGATTTGGAAACAGCGAACTTGCGTCGTCACACCCTTTTTGGAGCAGGATGGCGTAATTGTCTAGCCATTGCTGAGATGGCTGGGCTTTCGACAATTTGCCCGTCGCGTCCGGTCCAGCTAACCATCCCAATGGGTGCAATAGCAGCGACGACTGGTTGCTGAGATCCGTGGACACTGCCGCTTTTTATTAGCAGGCATCCGATTCGACTGAAGTTCATCGTTTGCCAAGTAATGTGATCTCGTGAATGGTTGGCAATTATGATCGTTTTAGATTTGGACCATGTGGGATGCGATTCCCTGCACGCGGCTAGCAATTTTGTGCGGGACTGGACGGAAGACAACCGTTTGATTACCTCGGTGTTTCAGTCACTCTGAAGTTCGGAACTGGATGGCGGCGACACGGCGGGTGTAGCAGGCAACGGTGTTACGATTGTCGCTATGCCCTTGACTGGGGGCATCTTTGTAATCCATTCAGAAATCATTTCCACTGCATTTTTGTCAACGACGGATGTTGCCAGCGGAGGCATCTGGCCACGACCACGGTGTCGGATTCGATGCAGTAGCACTGATGCTATCGGATCGGAAGGTTTAATCAGTTTTGCATCCGGCAAGTCAAAGAAACCGTGTGCAGGGACTGCGTTCACCATGTTTGTCTTGTCCAGTGGCGGGTCGAACGCCAGAGTAATATTTGAATTGCCACCACCCGCTTTTACATGGCAGTTCGCACAGTTGGAATGCAGGTAGGATCGTACGCGGGTTTCCAGTGGTTTTGTTGTGTCTGCGGGATTCGTAAGTTTTGGCATCTCGTGGACAGGCGAGGGAAACGCGAAGAGGCTGTTCTCATTTGCCGCTGCTGTTTCTTGAGTACCTTTTGCTGCAGTGCTGTGAAAGAGACCCAGTTGTTTAAAACGTTGCAGTTGCGACAGGGTTTCACCGTTGGCCGTGACGTTCATGTTTGTCTGCTGTACCGAAAGTCCAAGCACGAAATTTGCAGCACGGCTGTGGCAAACCATGCACTCAGCACGACTGGGGTAATGCCATGTTTGACGCCTCCAGCCACCGTCGGCGTCTCGATCTCGGACATCGATTTCTCGATCTCTTCCGTCGGCGTCAACGAGCACCGCATCGGTTTGCTCTGTGTTCCACTCATAGGAATAGCCATACCACTCGCCTGCCATGCGTGTCATCAATCGTGTTTCGATCCGCTTCAGTCCGTCGTCGTTGGGCTGCACACGAGGCTCGGAAACACCACCGGAGACAGGCAGCGAAAATGTCTTCACCAGAACGGTACCGTCGGGAAAGTCCCAGCTTTTTGCCGTCTGAAACTGCACCGTTTTGTCTCCGGGCAAGCCGATGAATCGTTGCTTGACAGCTGCATCAGACCACAGCGGTGAATTCACAGCGTAGGGAATCAGCGCCGGATGAAGGCTGTTGTCCGCGGTGGATTTATAGACGCCGGTCTGACTCAGAAGCCGCGGGAAATCATTCGAATGTTTGTGCTGCGATGGAACCAATCGGTACAAACCGCTGCCGTGGTCGGCGATGAGTAGTTCACCATCGTGATCGATACCGAACCCCGCGATCTGCAGAATCGTCCTCGCGACCAGAAAGTGTGATACCACAGTGGTGCCGTCATACTTCGCCGCCCAGATCATCCCCGTTGAGTAGTCGCCATAGACATAGTGGCCACGGAGCGACGGGTGAACTGTTCCATCGTAGACGTGACCACCGGTCAACGATCTCGCTTCGGAGTGTGGGTGCTCGATCGTGGGCGGTTCGATCGGTGTTGGACCGCGTCTGCGACTCGGCTGAAACGGGTGACTGCCTTCGGTAATGCTCCACCCATAGTTTTCCCCGCGACGAACGACTTGAGCCGTCTCCCATAGATCCTGTCCGTTAATTCCAGCCCACAAAACGCCAGTTTTTTTGTCCACGGAAATTCGCCAGGGATTACGGAGACCATAGGCCCAGATTTCTGGTCGAGCGCCTTTTGCATCAAGAAACGGGTTGTCTGATGGGGCAGAATAGGGACTGGCTTTTGTCGGACGGTCCACATCGATGCGCAACATCGATCCGGGCAGCGTGGTGAGATCTTGCCCGGCATGGTTTGCATCTGAATCCGACGTGCCGTCCCCTGCCGACACGTACAGCATGCCATCGAGTCCGAACGCCAGATCGCCACCGTTGTGACCATTTGACGGCCATTCGATCACTGTGGTTTCTGAATCTGGGTCACATTCAAACGGAGGTGTACGAGCCACGTGAAAACGCAGCACTCGCGTACACTTCTTTTCTAACGCCTCTGAGCGACCGTTGCAGCCCACGTACATGTAGCCGTTCTGTTCAAAGTTGGGATGAAAGGTGACTCCATAGATAATGTCATTCAGTACAAGGAATTCTTTCAGTTCGCTGGTTTCAATCTCGGGTGAAAATCGCAGCAATCGTCCAGGTCCTCCGTAACCACCATCGTGGACATGAACAAGCAGATCGTTCGTGCCGGGTAAGGCAGTGACATTCATTGGCTTCTGGATGTCCAGATGTGTGAACACCTGCCGTACTTCAAAAGGAGGCGGCGGATCCGGAAACCCCACAACGCGTGATTCTGTCCATGGGACTCGGTTGGGCTCGTCTGAATCGGCATGCTGAGCGCTGAAAATACAGACGACAAAGACGACGGCGAAGCTGATTTCCCGAACGCAGGACAGCGACCTTGCTAGAAATCCAAATGTGATGGTCAGTAATGACATTTTCATGGAGATTTTGCAGTGAATGAATTTCGTAGCATGTGGTTTCCGTCTAAAATCCCCACGCGGCAACCACCATCACGTCTTTGTATGTTTTACCTGCCCGCTGTTTGCCATCGTGCTGTAGTCGGGGCAACGTACGATGAATTTGCTAACGTCGGGTTACTCACTAATGGAAATTGTGGTTTGTGTGTGGTTGCACCTATCTACTTTCGGGTTTTCGCGGCCGCGATCAGGGCCTCGACTTCCAGGACATGACTGTAAGGCACGCGATTCCGCTGATACTTATTTGAAATGATTTCGTGGAGGGATTCGAGATCATCAAGAGGAATGACTGGAAATTTGGTCCATTCGGTGTCCGACTTGAGTCGGGATTGGAGTTGCCATTTGCTGGCGTGTCGCGAGACACTTACCAAACGGACCCCACCTTCTTCAGTGTTCTCGCGCCATTCGTGTTTCTTCATGATTCGTTGAGCCTGGAGGTTCGCGACTCAGAGGTCGCTGCGCTGTGATGAGATGGACACTGAACAGGAATGACCGGAAGATGAAAGTATCTCCTTTGACCGATCGGCGATATCGGGGACCCCGCACTCTGGAACCAGATCTGGAGAGTCTGAAAACAGGTTTTGATTTTCGCTTGCAACTACCTTTCCAAGCAATCGCGGGTCCAACTGACCCTGTCTGTAAATCTGGTTTCCAGTTTCAGACCTGATCGAACGAGGCGAAGTCGCACATTGTAGTACGAACGATTCTCGCGTGGGTGTAGGGTTGAAAACAGCCGACGCTGTGGGCCAAAGTTGTAGTTTTTGCTGACTTCCGGATACTACACCGATTCGATGCAACTGCGATCGGCCACCGCTTTGTCTTCCTTCTCGGAGCGAATCTACTGGCACAAAGCACAACAACAGACTTGAGCCTCTTTGCCACTCATCAGGGAACGATCAACTTCATCAACAAGATGGTCTGCCACCATGGGTTGTATGTCGTTGGGTGTTTCCACTTCTGAATCAAGAGTCGCATTGTCCATGCTCGATGCTTCTCTTTTTTTCTCAGGGTTTACCGTCTCGCTGCATTACGAATCCGTGATTGGTCTGGACCGATTCGCCCACCGATCGCAATCCGTTTTCGCAGAAGTCTGAGTGGGCAACTGTGTGAGGGTTCTGGTTGCTGATATCCCTGTGATCAGAAGGCCCAATGCCAGTATCCCGTGACAGCCAGCAGACGTCTCACTCAATATCAAGCAATGATTTCATTGACCACGCGACCATGAACATCCGTCAGGCGGAAATCACGGCCGCTATAGCGATAGGTGAGTTGTTCGTGATTTAGTCCCATCAAGTGCAGGATTGTGGCGTGCAGATCGTGAACGTGCACTTTGTTTTCCTGGGCGGAAAATCCGAACTCGTCGGTCGCGCCGTAAGCCATGCCACCTTTTATACCACCGCCCGCAAGCCATACCGAAAATCCGTGGTTATTGTGGTCACGTCCATTGGAGCCTTCAGAGACGGGAGTGCGGCCAAATTCGCCCCCCCACAAAATCAATGTGTCTTCTAATAGACCGCGTGACTTGAGATCTCGCAGTAATGCGGCAATGGATTTATCACTGTCCAGACCCTTCGTGCGGTGGCCATTTTCGATGTTGCCGTGATCATCCCAAGGTTGCCCACTTCCGTAGAAGACTTGCACCATTCGCACGCCTCGTTCGACTAAACGACGAGCCACCAAGCATGCGTTTCCAAATTGTCCTTTTCCGTAATCGTCTCGAGTTGCCTGCGTTTCGCGGTTAAGATCAAACGCTTCTTGTGCCTCGGTTTGCATGCGGAAAGCCATCTCCAAGGATTCTATGCGAGCCTCCAGTTGATTGTCGCGGGATCGTTCGGCCAAGTGCTTGCGATTCAGTTGCGTCATCAAGTCCAGTTGTTTGCGTTGACTCTCGCGATCCAGATAACGGTTGTTGATATGGGGAATGACTTGCTCGGGATCCATGTTGCCATTGTTGATGTGGCATCCTTGATACACACCTGGCAAAAAACTGTTACTCCAAAGTTGCGGACCAACGACAGGTTTGCCGGGGCACAGCACAACAAAGCCTGGCAGATTCTGGTTTTCGTTACCGAGTCCGTAGCACAGCCACGATCCCATGCTGGGACGTGTTGGTTGAGTAATGCCGGAGTTCATCATGAACAACGATGGTTCATGATTCGGTACATCGGTGTGCATCGAACGGATCACACAAATGTCATCGATGCATTTACCTACTTCTGGAAAAATCTCACTAACAGGCAATCCAGACTCACCGCAGTTATTAAACCGGAAGGGCGATTTCATCAAACCGCCTGTACTGCGTTCAGTTTTGAGATCTGATCCAGGAGGTCGCTTGCCGTGATACCTGTCCAGCATCGGCTTGGGATCGAATGTGTCCACCTGTGACGGTCCGCCGTTCATGAACAGATGGATGATCCGCTTAGCCTTGGGAGCAAAGTGTGGGTTCTTGACCGCAAGCGCACTGCCGTTCGTGATTCCGATTTGCGGAGGTTCACTGGCTAGGAGCGATTCATCATGGAGCAAGCCGGCGAGGCCAAGTGTGCCCATGCCAGTTCCGATTTGCGAAAGCAGTTGTCTGCGGCTTAGGTTCGTTGGTTGCATTCTATTAATCGATGTACATGAACTCGTTTGAACCCAGCAATGCCTGTGCATACTGTTCCCAAAGCGACAGCTGATCGTTGTCTGATTTGTCTTGGGAAACGAAGGCGGTACCTAATGCAGATTCGCCATCATCGGCGTTGCGGCCGAACAATAATTGATAAGCCCGATGGATTTTCGCATCGTTGTCGTCGCCGGCATCTGACTGCAATCTGGCCGCCAATGCTTTGGCTTGCTTGACAAAGAACTCACTGTTCAACACAAAAAGTTGTTGCTGCGGCACGGTGGTTTCAGTTCTGGTGGCACTCGTCACATTCGCGTCAGGGAAGTCGAATAGCCGGAGCAATCCGTTTAGGTCGTGTCTGCTTACGGCGCCATAAACCGTGCGACGGTTGTTGTTTCCATCGTCCAGTTTCACTGTCGGGCCACCCTTTGTTTTATCCAGATTTCCAGACACAGCGAGCAATGCATCTCGCCACGACTCGACCTCCAATCGGCGACGAGTCATGCGCCATCGCATTCGATTCTCGGGATCTTTTTGAGCGGCTTCAGCCTGATGATCGCTTGACAGTTGATAGACAGCAGACAGCATGATTTCACGATGCAACCATTTGAGCGACCAGCCGGATTCGATGAAACGAACGGTTAGATAATCCAGTAACTCAGGATGCGTTGGCAATTCGCCTTGAACGCCGAAATTGCTGGGCGTGGCAACCAAGCCACGTCCGAAATGATGCTGCCAAACACGGTTGACCATGACTCGTGCTGTCAAAGGATTATTAGCCGAAGCGATATCATTCGCCAACGCCAGTCGACCGCTGCCTTCTTTGTATTCCACACGATCATTACCTGCGAGGATGCGTAGGAATCGTCGCGGGGCTTCTTCACCTTGGCGAGCTGGGTCACCGCGAAGGTAGACGTTCAGGTTTTTTGTGCCCGAATCTTGTACCACGTGTGCCATCCGCAATGGCGGCGGTAACTTTTTCTTCGCGTCAGCTATCAGGGTGGTCAGCTGTTCGAGTTGTTTGGTTTGATCTGTATCCAGATGTTTTGCCAAATCGTTGTCGTTTACACTGAATAACCCTGATGCGGAAAATACTTTTTTCAAAAGTTCTTTGCGAGCTCGATGTTCGGGCGATTCCTTTTTGCTGGCGATGTCTTTTGGCGGCGCGTTGTAGATTCGAAATTCGATACTTCCCGCACCACTGCCGTCCAAACCGCCTTGGGCTATGAATTGCGTGAAGCCTGGGGGTAGTTCGTATTCAATCACGGAAAAGGCGTGCGTGCCGATGCCGATGTCGTAAGTCTTGCCAGCGACTTTCAACGGTTGACCAGCGGAGTTCAGGTTCTTGCGTACTGAGTTATGGTCGGTGGAGGCATTCTCCCAGTCGAAATCCAGCAATGACTTCTCGCCGTCGGCATTCACGAGTTTTGGGTTGAGCCAATCACCCCAGTCAGAGTTGTCGCCGTCGTCCGCCGTAGTCATGACGAGGAAGAGTTTTTGTGAACCTTGAATGTCGACGCGAATGTCAACCAACGGTCGTTTTTTGTCGACGCGACGACTGACGAAAAGTGGATCCGCAGGTTTATCAGCGAGCTTGCCATCACGTTCATCCAGGCAGTAATTGAGGTGTGCATGAAATGCCTCGGCCGCAGTGGCAACGTCCGCAGTGGCAACGGCCGCAGATACAGAATCTGATTGACGTTCCGCTTCTGGCAGTCCACGCCAGGCTTCTAATGAGGCAATGGACTCAAGATACTTGTTGTTCGGTGCGAGGAACTTATTCCATTTGTCAATCCAGGTTTTTTCAAGACCGAGGTCGGCTGCAAGTGTCTCTATTTTGGCCTTGTTGTCGGCGGCCTTTCGTTGTCGGTATTGCCACACTGCTGACATATACTGCGTGATGTTGTCGCGTTGCAGTTCAGCCAATTCGCCTTTGCGTTTGTTGCGATAGTCTTTAGCATCTGATTCGTGCTTCTTGACTAACTTGTCCGCCGCCTTGAAAGTTTCGACGACATCCTTTGGGGCTAACGGCCGATCCACCATCCGGGTATTGTTGAAGATGCCCGCCAACGAGTAATAGTCCTGCGTTGGAATTGGATCGAATTTGTGGTCGTGGCATCGCGCGCAGCTCACGGTCAGGCCTAGCAAGCCTCTCGTTACGGTGTCAATGCGATCGTCAAGTTCGTCCGCTTGGGCCTGCGCTTTATCCGAATTCTTGTAGTAGATTGCGCCGAGGCCAAGAATGCCCAAGCCTGCAAGCCGATCTCGCGGTTGCATCTCGTCACTCATGATCAAATCGCCAGCAAGCTGCATTTTGATGAATTGATCGTAGGGCATGTCATTGTTCAATGCATCGATTACCCAGTCACGATACTCATGGGCATGGTTTCGACGACTAACCCCGAACGTGTGCGCCTGATCCTCGGCGTAGCGAGCCACATCTAGCCAATGTCGTCCCCATCGCTCCCCGTAATGAGGCGATTTTAATAAGCGATTAATGACGTTGGCGAATGCATCAGGCGGGTTAACGCTGGTCGTTGCCGCGAGAAATTCCTGCATTTCTTCCGGTGTCGGTGGCAAGCCGGTCAAATCAAACGTTGCACGACGAAGCAATTGTCGCTTGGTGGCAGGGGCGACTGGTTTCAAGCCTTCCGTTTCCAGTCGAGCTAAAATGAAACGGTCGATTTCGCTCTTCGCCCAAGATGAATTCTTTGTCTGCGGCGGTGGAGATTTTTTAGGTTTCTTAAAAGACCAGAACTCTCTGGCCTTTTCGAAATCAATCCTGCTTCGGGCAACCGCGTCGCCCCCTTCTCTTGGATCGGTAGCTCCCGTTTTTACCCAAGTGATGAAATCGTCGATCACACGCTGTTCCAACTTGCCTGCCGGCGGCATTTCAAAATCTGCGTGCGTTAGCGCTCCTAGAAGCAAACTGTCATCCACGTTGTTCGGAACAACAGCAGGACCGCTATCGCCACCAGCCAACATTCCCTGACGGCTATCCAACAATAAACCGCCTTTCAACTTCTTGTTGGCTTTGGCATCAACCGAATGACATGCGTAACAATGTTTGACCAGCACCGGCCGTATGTTAGTTTCAAAAAAGTCCAGTTGTTCCTCGTTAGCACAGGCAATTTGCGAACAGCCCAAGCCAAGGGGCAGCGCCGCAAACGCCAGAATGAGGAAGCGAACTGAAACCACAGGGCCGGTATCCATAGAGGCGGGAGTGCTTGGGAAGGCGAATTGGGCGGGACTACAGGTGAAATGTAGCTGATGCTCAAGTATAATCGCGATGACCGTCGATCTGACAGATCACTCTATACGGATCTTCCGTATTTATCGAACATCCAGCTGGTCGTAACACAGGCATCCAGCTGGTCGTAACACAGGAAAGACCCGTCGGGTCCAGGAAATCAGCAGTGCATTCAACGAAGAAAAACGCGACGTTCAAAGCTTTGTTGCTGTGAAGGCAGTTGGGACTCTTGAACGCGAGTTCTCGCCAATCTTTTCCATACTTATCCTTGCGGTTTCCTTGGTGTGTCGTGGACATGTCCATCGTTCTATGGAAAATTCAAGTCAATCGCTATGACGCCGGTTGACCGGGAATTGGCAGTTTTCATTCCCGGCGGAAATCATGCGCACACGATTTGTACGGCGAGGATCGTTTCCGTGTTTTGAATATGTGACAGCAAAAGCATGGGATATATTCATGGTTCGCCATCGGTTTTCCGCAACGCGATTGTTAGTCAAGGTTCCAGTCCATTATGTCTGGCAAAATATGTCTGGCAAAATATGTCTGGCAAAATATGTCTGGCAAAATATGTCTGGCAAA
>JAPKCI010000335.1 GCA_028823035.1 Rubripirellula sp. | reverse complement strand
CTGAACCCAAGGCTGAGGCTGAACCCAAGGCTGAGGCTGAACCCAAGGCTGAGGCTGAATCAGAGGCGGGTGGTCCAGCAGATGAATCAGCAACTGCAGATGAGGCAGAACCTGCTGGTAAAGCAGACGTCGCCGAGTAGGGTTTAGCCACTGCAGAGACCTGCGTCGAAGCGTGATCGGTCGGGGGACACCGCGGTGCCGCCAGACGAATGGTTGACTTCAGGAGGCAGGCACATTGAAATTATTTTGTCGTTGCACGACTGCGGCACTTCTGTTGGAACAAGGACAAACTTGTGAGTGAAGGCTCGAAAAAGGGCGAGGGCAAAGATGCTGGCCTGTCATCCATGTCAGGTGATGATCGGCCCGAAGCGAATCGGCTTGCTGCTGGTCCAACGCACAAAAGCCCCGACAAATCCTTGACCAAATTGGTCGTCATTGGATTGGGCGTATTGCTATGTCTCTTCACTCTATTTGAAGTCAATTACAACCGGATGCAGCCCCAGGCGGGATTGGCTGTGTTTGTGGGTTTGGGACTGACGCTTTGCTTTTTGACCTTTCCGGTTCACAAACGCTTCTCGGACATCAAGTCACTGCGGTTGGTTGATGCGTTATTGGCGTTATTGGCTGCTGGATGCTGCTTGTACGTCATCGTCCAGACAGAACCGATATTTCGTGGATTCTGGGCGGACGGAATTTCGCTTGGCGATCGCGCAGGCGGCGAGACAAGGATGGATTTTGTGGTCGGTCTGATGGGTGTCATCCTTGTGCTGGAAGCGACCCGCCGCAGCATCGGGATGATCGTTCCATTACTGGCATTGGCTTTCGTGGCGCACTCGTACTATTGCTACGCGAGTTTTCGCTACGATTGGCCCGTCCTGCCTGACTGGCTGTTGCCCCATGCGGGGCAAAGTGCGAAGGACATCGTCAGCACGACATTTTTACAGTCGCTGGGCGTTTTTGGGCCCGCTGCTTCTGTGATGTTCAAGTATGTCTTTTTGTTTGTCGTCTTCGGTTCCTTTCTTGAAATGTCGGGAGCCACTCAGTTCATTATCGATTTTGCAACCAAGACGTTTGGACGTATCCGGGGTGGTCCGGCGATGGTCTCGGTCATGGCAAGTGGGTTGATGGGATCCTTGTCAGGCAGTGCGGTCGCCAATGCTGTGACAACGGGAACGTTTACGATCCCGATGATGCGGAGCGCGAAGTTTCCAAATCACATTGCCGGCGGAATCACTGCAGCAGCAGCGGCAGGTGGTGCGTTGGTTCCACCTGTGATGGGCGCCGGTGCTTACATGATGCTGGAGTTGGTCCAGCCACAAGTTACCTTTCTGGCAATCATGAAGGCGGCGGTTTTGCCAGCAATCCTGTACTACTTTTCGATTCTCGTTCTCGTGTTTCTTTATTCACGCCGACTTGGGACAGAAAAGCTGAGTGCCGATGAACTGCGAAAGAAGAAACTCAAAGGCTTTGAAGCGACCGTGTTTTTTGCAGCACTCGGTACGCTGATCGGGCTGCTGATTTGCGGGTTCTCTCCGTTTCGTAGCGTCACGGGAGCGTTGTCGGTGATTCTCGTGTTCGCGATTTTCAGACGCGAACTCAATATTTCCAAGACGGAACGCCGGTTGGCCTTTGCTGTGTTCGTTGTCGCGATTGTAGTGTCGCAACTGTGTGTGAGTTTTCACGATGGATTCCCGAAAATCCTTCAGCCTTTTGTGCCGGGAACTTGGGTAGACCCCCGCACGGATGCGATTTCTGGTCTGTTGATGACCAGTTCGTTTTTGGATTCGATGCTATTGGGTATGTTCGGGCTGTTGGTGGTTGGGATGCTAATGCCCGGTTGGCGTCCCGAGATTGTGTCCTCGATGACAAAGTCAGCCAAGAACGGCATCGCCTTGGTGGCTGCCAGCGCTTGCGTCGGTATCATCATCGGCATCGTGCAGCAGACGGGGATTGCGACGGACTTCAGTGCCACGATCAAGGGAGTTGTGGATACCAACCTGTTTCTTGCGCTGGTCGGAATCATGGTCTGTTCGCTGATTCTCGGGATGGGAGTGCCGTCGGTTGTCTGCTATCTGTTAATGGCAACGTTGATGGGGTCATTGCTGGGAGAGCTTGGTGTGCAGCCGCTGATTGCCCATCTGTTCATCTTTTACTTTGGGATGATGTCGATGGTGACGCCGCCAGTTGCACTTGCAGGTTATGCCAGTGCCTCGATAGCGGAAGCGCCGATGATGAAAACGTCATTTGCTGCATTTCGGTTTTCTCTGGTTGGATTCACGCTTCCTTTCATGTTTGTTTATCGACCTGCGCTGTGCCTGATGGCGCCCCCAGGAGGTGAGCTGACGGCTCTGGCGGTGGTCCATGCTTTGTTGGCAGCCACGATTGGTATTCTCGCGTTGGCGACAGGGCTTGCAGGCTATCTGCGCCGAACGCTCGGGATGCTGGAACGTTTTGCGATGTTCATTTCGGCCGGCTTGCTATTAGCGCCGATATCGAAGATCGGCGAGACGGACGTTGGTTTGGCGGTCGACGTTGCCGGAGCCTTGCTCTTTTTGGGTGCGGTTGCTGCAAATCTGTTGACTGGCAAGCAGGACACGCCAACGATGGAACCGGCTTAAGTCGCTATCCGCGTGGTTGAATATCCGTGAGCGGTGAGAGTCGGGTCCGCACTCAGTGAGTCATGGCGTAGACGGCCAGATTCAATGCCAGGCGTCGGCCGTCTGCGGGTGAAACTCCGCGGCCCCTGTTGCACTTGTTTTCCATGCTGAAGGCACAGCACAGCCCGTCCTCGCACATCACGCTCACCAGCCGACCTTCAAAAAATAGCCCCTCTAGGTGAACGTTAACGTTGCGGTGCAGGCTGGGTACCTGATCGATCTTATAGAAAGACCGGTAAATGGGGTGCTCGTAGGGAAGAATCTTGCTGGTTGTCCCGGCAAACAGTCGGCTCATTTCACGTCGCCATGCCGCAGGAAACGCGGGGTTGGTGCAGCAACCAGAAACAAATAGAAAGCCTCCGTGCTCGAGATATGTACGCAAGCTTTTAAGTTCATCATCGCCAAGCACAAAGTCATTGTGCCCGTTCATGAACAGAAACGGCGTTTCAAACATCTTGGGGTCGGTGAAAGAAACTTTTGTTTCATTTCCGATTCGAATCGTCGAGACTTCGGAAACAAGTTTTGTCAGGTTTTGTCCGACCCCGCTGCAATCGTTGCCATTGTTCTTGCTGTACTTGATACGTCCCATGAAAAACGAGGTGTTTGGATCGAGGGGAACATTGCCATCGGGCGACTGGGCCGTTGATGGCAGCACCAGCAAACCGACAGATGACATCAGCAGACAATTTAAAATCAGTTTTTTCATCATGATCACTTGGTAATGAACAGAGTGTCGCAGAACAACAGTTCAGCCTACAGCATTTCCCAGCGTTTCCGGCACAACCAGTCAGCCGAGAGACAAGCCAGCAACATTGCCAGCACCCAACCATTCATTCCTGCCGGCAGCACGTAGGTTGTCTCGGATTTTGGCTGTTCGTCCTGTTGCAGGAATTCTCTTAAAAAATCATTCAACGAATCACTTTTCTCAGCTTCGATTGCCATGCCACCACTGACAGCAGCAAACTGACGAAGCAATTCCATGTTGCGTGCAGTGGAGACCAGTTCGGCTGCAATGTCTCGAACCTGAATGTCGTGACTTGCCAAAATTATATCATCGCTTCCTAGTAAACTGGCGGTGTACATGCCACTGGTGTCAGCCTGGAATCGTGTTGTTGCCGGACGCCCAGGTTGTAGATCCAGGACGACGTCAAGAAGCTCGCGTTGATCTGGTCCCGTGACGATCAAACGCGGGTTCTGGATTTGCTTTGTATCACTCCCTGCCACTTCAGGCTGCTCGATCAGAAGTTCGATCTCGTCTCCGGGTGCCGGCGCCGAGTTTGTAACGGTCATCGTCAATGCATTCCGACCCGCATCCGCAAGGTACCGGAATAGCTGCCGCCAGAACCGATCAAAGTGGCGAGGTTCGCTATTGCGTGACAGTCGCCAACGCCAGAAATTCTGCATGCAGATGACCCCTGCCACCCCATTGCCATAACGTTGTGACGCCATCAGGACAGGATTGCCTGAACCTCCCTGACTCTTGAGCCAGATTTCAGCACCCGGTTTGACGTCGTCGACAATCGCTCGATTGCTGAACAGGGGAAGATTGTTCCATGCCTCGCTGGTTGAAATGTCGTCACTGATCTGAAAAACAGGATGCTTTGAAGCTCTGTCGGTCACTTCAATAGAAAAACTCTGGTTGCTGTCTGTGTTGCCAACCACAGCGAATTGGACTGGCAGCAACTCCTCCAGACGACTGTCCCGCCATGAAGCATTGAATGTCTGTTGACCGCCGATCATCAGCACGCCACCACCCAATTGCCCACAGTATTTGGCCAGCAATTGCTGTTGGTTGTCAGTCAAGTCACCTGGACGCAAGTTGGAAAGAACAACCACCCGAAACTCGCTCAGTTTATCAAGCGTATTGGGGAACCCGTTGATCAGATCGGCGTCACTTTGGACGTTCTCGAAGAAGCGAGATGAGTTTGCTGTTCGACTGAGTCCAGTCAGACGGATCGTAGGGTCCTCATTCATCGCGATGTGAACGAACTTGTAATCCCATGTCAGTCCCCCTTGTACATACAACACCCGGATTTCCTGGGACGATACGCTTCTGACGGTGGTCGTCATGTGGGAGTTCGAGATCACGACTGACTTGTCTGACGGCGGCATGAGTTGAATCTCATACGTGTGCACCCCATCGGGTGCGGTCGTCACCTCAAAGGTTTCACTCCAGATTCGTGGACCGTCAAAGGGGTCCAGTCTGCGACGGTCTGCCAACTGTCCATCGCGTAGAAGCAGCAATTCGAGTCCCGGAATGGCTTCGCCGGTCGCCTGCAAACGCACCAATATCCTGATTTTTTGCTCTGGTTCGGCAATGGATGGGGCGATGATCTCTTCGAGACCGACGACGCGTCCCCCGGTCTCACTTCCGAAACCAATTCCAATGAGTGGTACGTTCCGGTTGACGGCAACAGAAATGGCCCGGTTGTGATCCTGCGTATTTGTCAGAATGCCATCAGTCAGGGCTATGACAGCCAAGGGAGGTGGGTCACTTGCGACGATGCTTTGTACAATCGCACGCCCCATGTTCGTCGTCTGTCCGTCCGGTTCGGCTGCCGCGATGTCGTCGCCGTCGACTTCTTGTGTGCGGTTGGCAAACAGGAATGGTCGCACCTGCAATTGCGATTGATCAATCATGGGCAGCAGCGTCGTACGGATGAACGCGACTGCCTGCTGATAACGTGTCGTGTCGCCCTCGATTACGGACATGCTTTCGCTGCGATCCAGCAACAATGCAATGTGATTGCGTGTCGTGTCTTTAGGTTCAGGTGAGGTCCACACTGGTCTTGCAATCAACAGCACAAGGGCGATAAAGAAAACCAATCGCAACATCAGGATCACGACCATGCGATAACGAGGAACACCCCGACGCAGCAGCATCGTTCCACACCACAACAACATCGCTGCAACCGCGAGGCTGCAGTACAGAAGGGCTGTTGGGGCGTGAAACGTAAAGTCCGGCATGCGTTGTTATTGCTTGTCTTCTGAGAGGGATTGGAAGTAATTCTGGATCGACTCCCGGTAAGCGGAGGGAAAACGTGAAGGATCGTTTTGTAAGGTCGATTCGGCAGACTGTGGAGTATCAGCTTGCATCGTCATCTCACGTTGCAGTTTCTGGATTTGATCTCGTAGCCGGTTCACGGTCTTTATATCGACGCTCGCCGTCGGTTTGCGGATGTCCTTTTCGATTTGATCAATGAGGACTTGAGATCCATCGTTGTAGCCGTACTGTCCCCTGATTCCCGTTAGAATGTCCGACATTCCACTGCGTTGTAAGGCACGTCCTGCCTGGGGTGTCAGGTTCCCCTGCTGACTGCGACGTGCGGCAGTTTCAAGCTGAGTAAGTCCACGGTTGACCGAGGCGCGTCCACCTGGCCGAAGCGAGTCACCTGGTGATGATCCTGGTGATGATCCTGGTGATGATCCTGG
>JAPKCI010000334.1 GCA_028823035.1 Rubripirellula sp. | reverse complement strand
GAGGTCGAACCAACAGATGAGGTCGAACCAACAGATGAGGTCGAACCAACAGATGAGGTCGAACCAACAGATGACGAGGCAACTGATCAGTAAGCAGCACTGATCAGTAAGCATCGCTGACAACCGGCATCGCTCGAAGACGGCGGGCAGCAAGGGGCTGAGGTCACCGACAAGAGGTCACCTCCAAACTGTTGATGCGGCTCGATGGGTCAGTCCATCAGCCAACGCAATGCTCAGACAGATGCCCGATAGCCGGTACTGGCTCGCCAATTGCGATCTTGCCCCCGGTTTAACTTGCACAAAAAAACCCGCCAGGAACCAGTCCCGGCGGGTGTGATCTCAGAGCGTCGACGCTGCTGGCTGCGAATCAGGAGATTCGGGCAACCAGATCGAGGACTTTGTTCGAGTAACCCCACTCGTTGTCGTACCAGGCAACAACTTTGACGAAGGTCCCATCAAGCTGGATTCCCGCACCCGAATCGAAGACAGAAGTGCAGGATTCTCCCCGAAAGTCAGTGGCGACTACCTTGTCCTCGGTGTAACCAAGAACGCCCAACATGGCGCCTTCGGAATTGTCCTTCATGGCTTTGCAGATTTCTTCGTAGGTTGCCTCTTTTTCGAGTTCGACCGTCAGGTCGACCGCTGAAACGTCGGATGTGGGCACGCGAAATGCCATCCCGGTCAGCTTGCCATTGAGCTCTGGAATCACCTTGCCAACAGCCTTGGCCGCACCCGTGCTGGATGGAATGATGTTTTCCAGAATTCCGCGACCACCTCGCCAGTCCTTCTTGGACGGGCCGTCGACCGTCTTTTGTGTCGCCGTTGCAGCATGAATAGTCGTCATCAAACCACGCTTGATACCAAAGTTGTCGTTCAGCACTTTGGCGATCGGAGCCAGACAGTTCGTGGTGCAAGATGCGTTGGAAACGAAGACTTCGCCATTGTAGGAATCGTCATTGACCCCCATGACGAACATTCGGGTGTCGTCTTTGGAAGGTGCCGACATGACGACCTTCTTGGCACCTGCATCAACGTGACCTTGGGCCGACTCGGAAGTCAGGAAGATACCTGTCGATTCGACAACAACATCAGCACCGACATCACCCCAAGCCAATTTGGAAGGATCAGTTTCGGCTGTGACCCGGATCTCCTTGCCATTGACCAACAGAGCTCCATCCTTGGTGCTGACTTCACCCTGAAAACGACCGTGGACCGAATCGTACTGGAGCATGTAAGCCAAGTAGTCAACTTCCAGAAGGTCATTGATCGCGACTACTTCCATGTCATCACGGGTGACGGATGCTCGAAAAACCATGCGGCCGATGCGACCGAAACCATTAATACCGACCTTGATCATGATTGCTGTTTCCTTTTGCTATTGAAGCATTTGTCTTGAGGGGAAAATCGGCTTTAAGAAACGCCCAGAAGGCTGAGCGTCTCATTCAAATCCGGAATGGGACAGTTGTTGAGGATGCTGGATTCGACAGCGAACCGGACAGTGCGCCAGTTCGACGCGACCAGTGGGAACTTAACTGCCGTACAGCCAGCAGTCGTGCCAGCCTGCGACCAAAGTCACTACTGGACAACTTGTGGTGCCTTGCCTTTATGGTGGCACCCCAACAACAATCGTGTTGAAATCTGAGCGACACGGGCTTCATTGTCGCCCGTATCATCAGTGCGATTATAGGAATGCAAACTCAAAATGAACCAGCCCCCGCGTCAACGGCCCTCATCAGGCTCACTGCCCAACCCTCAACAGGTTGCACCTGCCGGCCCAACCGCGAATCCAGAGCCCCCCGTCCCCCAGTGGCGAAGGCCACGCGGCGTCGCCCCCGGAACATGGGAATATGTCAATCAGCGGTCGATAGCTGACCATTATGATGCGTTTGTGGCGGATACTCCGCTATGCGAGCTTGATCAGCAGTTCCTCAGAGAGATGTTCCCCGGACCTTCATGTGCCGGTGGCGAGGTCATTCTGGACCTCGGTTGCGGCAGTGGCAGAACCGCCTTGCCGTTGGCCGAACGGGGCTATGACGTGGTTGGCATCGATCTCAGCCACGCGATGCTTGAAGTGATGAAACAAAAATTATCGGCCGGTTGTACGGTTGGCAGAGTCTATGCCGTTCAGGCAAACCTCGTGGAATTGTCCTGCTTTGCTGAACAGAGTGCGGATCATGCCGTCTGCCTGTTCAGTACTCTTGGAATGATCCACGGGACCGCGAATCGACGTTCCATGATGCGCACGGTTGCGGGGCTGGTTCGCCCCGGTGGAAAATTCATCCTGCACGTTCACCATCGCTGGGCGGCACTTCGAGAACATCAAGGTGTGCGTCAATTGCTGCGTTCGCTGTTCGATTCAGTGCGTGACACAAACTGTGAATTCGGCGATGCCACCTACGCCTACCGCGGCCTCGAGAGCATGTTCATGCATCGTTTTTCCCGACGTGAATTGAAGCGTGACCTGAAGGCCTGCGGCTGGAAGATCGAAACGATCGATCCCATTTCGGTAGATGGCTCGCGCATCGATCGCAAAACGATTCTGCCCGGCGGCTTTCTTGTGCAGTCGGTGCGTTGCCCACCCATCGAAACATCAGCATCAGGCAGCAGGAATACACCAACGCCAAAGAGACGTGCGACAAAATCCTGAACCCCGGTTCTTGAGCAAAGTTCGGCAGCAGGCACACCGAGAACTGGTAAATTGATGAGTGATGGAGTACCCAGCTGAGCCGCAACGTCCTAACATGGCGTCAGAACGACCCATACCATTACGATCGAAGGTACTAAAGATGACCGATGCCCTGCGTTCATTGATCGAAACGGGAACCAAACTGTACCTTGACTCGGTTGCCCCCGATGAGGTCGACAAGAATCTCGGCTGGGGTGCGGTGGGAGCAACAAGCAACCCAGCCATCATCTCGGCGATCGTCGACGGTGGGGGATTCGACACAGAGATCGAATCGTTGATTGCAACCGGCCTGAACGATGAAGCTGTCGCTTGGAAATTAACCGAGACGCTGGTCACCGACACAGAGCATAAATTCGCCACGATCCATGCCGACACCGCTGGCAATGCCGGATGGGTCAGCTTTGAATTGGATCCCTTGCTGGAAGACCCTGAACTGGGCTGGAGCGATCAGCAGCGGACAGCCAAATACATCGAACTGGGGCAACACTTCGCAGAAGGCCATCCAAACCGGATGATCAAAGTGCCAGCCACAACAGCCGGGATCAACGCGTTGGAGGAACTCGCCGCCGCAGGTGTAACACTCAATGTGACCCTGATTTTCACCTCCGAGCAATACATTCAGGCTCGTGAAGCAGTCTGGCGAGGTGCTCAACGCCGCTCCAGCTTGACCGATTTCAAAAGTGTCTACAGCATTTTCATTTCACGCATCGACGTTTACACCGAACAACAGTCCGGCGACTTATCACCTGCGGCTCAGGGTCTCGTCGGGATCTTGAACGCAAAACGCATCTGGCAATCAAATCAGGATTTCTGGCAAGACAAAAACCTGCCGCTTGACCAGGAACTGATCTTTGCCAGTACTGGCACAAAAAACCCATCCGATCCTGCTTGGAAATACGTTCAAGCATTAGCGGGTAGTGATATTCAGACAAACCCACCTGAAACCAATGAAGCTGTCGCCGCCAGCAGTGTTGAATTCACGCGGACGGTCGACGTCATGCCCGCTGAGGATCTGCAGCATGAGATTGATACCAAGGTTGACGTTCAGGCGATGCACGACACTCTGATGCAGCAGGGCGTGGCAAAATTCGTCAAACCACAGCGAGCACTGTTGGCCCTGATTGCTCGAAAACGCGCCGAACTTTCAGGTCACTAAAGCGGCTCAGAACAACAACAAAAACCTGTCAGCCCTAGCTCGGAAGGTCTGCTCCGCCAAACGAATCAGGCAATAACTGCGACAACAGGCAAACTCGTCTCGAACCATCATTGAGATTGACCAGGATGATCGCAAGATCGAGGCCAAATTCAGCAAGAAACTGGCGACATGCTCCACAGGGAGCGACTCCGCCCGCGCTTGCGATCGCTACGGCTTTCCACTCGCGGTAGCCAGCGGCGACCGCTGCAGAAGCAGCCACACGTTCAGCGCAGATCGCCAAGCTGAAGCTGGCGTTTTCTACATTGCACCCGGAAATGAGCTGGCCATCGTTCGTCAAGATCGCAGCGCCCACATCAAAGTGGCTATAGGGAGCATAAGCACGTCCGCGTGCGTCTACCGCGGCAATGGCAAGCTGCTCGATTTCCTGGTCACTCAAAGAGGCCATCACACACCCAAGTGGGAGAAGAAACGGGATACCTGATTCGTGGCCTCTAGACTACCACAGCCGCCAGTGAACCTGAGGATCCAGCGGGTCGCACGAGCCCAAGGCAAACTAAACTCGGGCAATCTGCCGGTGCAATACCAATGGTCTTGGTGAGACAGACGATTCGGTCACATCGATAGCAGATCGCAGAGGGCCACAAAACTCACTCATGCGGTGCTTCGCGCAGTAGAACGTCAACAACGGATCTCCCTGATTCACGAGACCCCCAACACGTTGATGTATTTTCAGGCCCACCGCGTGGTCAATTTTATCTCCTTTTTTACGACGCCCACCCCCCATGGAAACCACCGCTTGCCCCATGGCTTTGCAATCGTACCGGGCAACAAAGCCATCACGGTCCGACTCAATCACATGGGCTTCGGCGAGTGGCAACACGCCTTGCAGGGTACCGCACTGCGCCTTGACCATTCGTTCGAACCGCTCAAATGCGTACCCCTGATCAATCAGGCTTGAGAGTTTCTGTTTCGCCTGTTGAATATCTTCGGCAGCCGACATTTTCAACAACAAGGTTGCTCCCAGTTCAATTGCCAGGTCACGAACCACACCCTCTCGACCCTTGAGCACCTCGACCGCTTCATTGACCTCGCAGGCGTTCCCCACCGCTTGTCCGAGAGGCTGATCCATATCAGTCAGCAACACCGATGTTGGCAGCCCTGCGTTGTGCCCGACTCCCACCAGAGTGTCAGCCAATTGTCTGGCCGCCGTTTCGTGCTTCATGAACCCGCCCGAACCGACTTTGACATCCATCACCAGAGCGTCGAGGTCCTCTGCCAGTTTCTTACAGAGAATACTCGCGGTGATCAGCGGGATCGATTCGACCGTGCCGGTGACATCCCGCAGGGCATAAAGTTTCCGGTCTGCGGGTGCGATTCGATCACTGGCTGACTTGATAAACACGCCCGCTTCAGCAAGTACCTCAGCAGATCTTGCCGGTGACAGGTCAATGGTGAAACCCGGAATTGACTCGAGCTTATCGAGCGTCCCGCCACTGATCCCCAATCCTCGACCGCTGATGCGAGGCACATCAAAACCACAAGCAGCCAACAAGGGTGCCAGCACCATCGACGTTTTGTCACCCAGCCCGCCGGTGCTGTGCTTGTCAACACGCAAGCGTTCAGGGTCACTCAGGTTTCTCGGCAATCGGTCACCACTTTCGAGCATCGCCTGGGTCAGCGTGGTCGTTTCCCGCTGGTCCATCCCTCTCAGGCAAACCGCCATCGCAAAGGCAGACATCTGATAATCTTCGACGTCACCGTTACAGAATCCATCGATAAGAAAGTGGATTTCCTCGTCTGACAAAGGAAGTCCCTCACGTTTTTTGACCAACAGACTCGGGACGTACATGTGGATTGCAGGATTCGAGGAAGGTGGCCCATACAAGACGTTGAACGCTCGTTATATTGCATTGACCACTAAAAGGCGATTCGAATTGGAGTTCCCCACAAGATGATCTTTCGCAACCGCAACAAACATTCTGCACCCGGATTCAACATGTTCAAAGTACAAGCGGAACATCCAGGCGTATTAGTGGCTACTGCTGACCAGGCAATGGCGGCTCGGCAATCATCAGCCAATCGGATCACTTGGGTACGGTTCTGCCTTGCTCTCGCCCTGATCATCGGAAGCATTCCGAATGCCACCGCAGATGATCCGAAAAACGCAACGGCAGAAGCGGCGGAACAGGACGGAGCCTCCGACGAGCCAAAAAAATCCGACGAGCCAAAAAAATCCGACGAGCCAAAAAAATCCGACGAGCCAAAAAAA
>JAPKCI010000080.1 GCA_028823035.1 Rubripirellula sp. | reverse complement strand
CAGGGTCATCGTGACCCAGACATTAAGCGTCGGGCGTTCATTGAGCGTCGGGCGTACAGCTTTTTGCGGGCTGCTGGCAATGTTCTGGTTGGCATTCCACGATCGCAATTATTTCTGCGGTGCATCGCGATCTTGAGACGCGTCAGGCGGAACCGGCACTTGTGTTTGAGCACGCAAGATGGCGTCGATCATGGCACGTGCCTGCTTTCGTTCTTCTGGCTTGCCTTCAGGGAAGCCGATTTCATCGATGAAATAACCGAAGGTCTTGTCGTTCTTTACGCCGGTGAAGCCGACGTCATCCAGAGCGACCTTGTAAATGGATGCGATTGTCGCGATCGCCAAGTCGCCCAATTGATTTCGAATCCTGATGCCTTGTCGAGTGGTTGATCCGCTGGTGACTTCACGCGTGTCATCGAGAAGTCGCCGGACTGTCATCACGTCGCTGCGAACGCCAACCATCGCCAATGCCTGCAACGCACTGCCCTGAATCGTTACACCTGTTTCAGAATCGTCGGCGATGGTTGCCAACGCGAGTTCGCGTGTTGCGTTTTCCAGTTTCCATTCGAGTCCAAAAAACAGGACGTCTTCTCGATTTGTGATGGTAGTTCTGGACATCCAGTGGCCAAGCAATGCTTTGAAACTGGGAGACAATCGGGGGTCCCGACGGATGTTGCTGGCAGTTGCCTTCTGTAGGATGCCGATGATCAGGTCTTCGCAGGCTGATGGCATTTCGACTTTTAGGTCAAGAATCGGCAGTAGCAGGGCAAATGCATCGGCTGTGGTCGGCATTTGTTTCAGTTGAGTTGCTTGGATCGATCCAATGATGGCTTCGATCGCCAGGGTGCGGTCACGTGGTGTTCCCAACATCGAACCAGGCAGGGTGGGGTGTTTCCTCATCAGTTCGACAAACAACACACGAGTAGCGATGGAGTCTTCCCCCAGAATGTTTCGAATTGGTATCCAGCCATCGAACTTGATGTCTTTCATGGCCAGAAAGTCAGTAATCTGTTCTTCCAGCCTGCCGTCCGTGAGTCGCGTGATGAGTTGTTGTGTTCTTTCTCGCAGTTCTGGGTCGCCAGTTGATTCCAGCGTGAGTCTTAGTTGAGGCAGGGCAATGACGCCCATTTTAAAGAGTGCGATTGCTGACTTCTCTCGTTCCGAAAATGATGGAGAACCCAGTTGCTCAATTAGTTGCTTGATTTGTGCTGCTTGTTCTGGGGGCAAGTCTGTTTTGTCGCTGTGCTGTTCCTGAGGGCTGGAATTTTCCAGAGTGCTAGGCGGTGGTTGTTGGCCGAATGTGTCTTTGCCAAAGGTCAACATTCCAGTGAATACCAAGCACGCTGCTAATCCCGCTACCCATGAGTAGCAGCAGGGCAGAGTCGGGTTTTCTGAAGTTCTGCGTCGACATTGGGCGGTGATGAAATCCACAGTGAGGATGTTCAGCGGCATGATATTTCGCAGGTGAGCCATTGGACGCTCGGGGCGGAGGGAAGGGTGCAGAGTCCTGAAGTCGTGATAGAGGCGTTAAAGCTGATGCATCCGGTAGATTCAGTACGACACTTCAGTTGGCAATGTAGAGCACGCCGTGCAGGATTGCGGCTACAAGAAACTATAACGGGCAGCGAAGCTGCGTGGATCGCACCATTTAACCGTATCTTCTCGAGTGGGACCGGGAAAGGAAAGACTGAAAACGGTTGTCGATTGCTGAATTGGTGGGTAACCTTGTACATGACGCAGCGGAACTTCTCCGCCAGTTACGCGTCCCTTTTAGGGATTTGCGGCCGATTGCAGCCTTTACCTGCTAAAGAGCCATGCCAACGAAAATGTCGATAGATTCTAAAGCGACCGATTTGGATCGTAACGCGGATAACGAGCCTGATCCGGCTTCATCATCCAGTGCTGAGGCCCCCGGAACACCTTCTGATCCGCAGCCAATGGGAGCACCCTCAGCCACTGACGCGATTGATGAACGACCTATCGCTTCGGGTCAGAAAGCTTCGGGTCAGAAAGCTTCGGGTCAGAAAGCTTCGGGTCAGAAAGCTTCGGGTCAGAAAGCAGTGCTCGGGTTTTCCACTCAAAGTGTTCATGCGGGGGAACGTCGGCAAAAGCCCGAGGGTTCCGTCTCTGCCCCGATTTTCACAGCCTCGACTTACACCTTCGAGTCCACTGATTCGCTACTGCGCTTCGTTGATGGCTTGGAAGAGCGTGATGAGTACGGTCGTTACGGGACGCCTAATGAACGGACCTGCGAAGCGAAGTTGGCCGCCTTGGAAGGTGCGGAAGAAGCGATTATCTACAGTTCGGGAATGGCGGCAATCGTTGGGTTGCTGATGAGCCGACTCAGCGCTGGTGACGAAATCGTCTTCTTTGACCAGTGTTACCACCGTAGTCGTGAGTTCTGTACAAAGCATCTCGCTCGTTTTGGCGTGGTCACGCGACAAGTACCTACCGGTGACTTTGATGCGATGGAAGCGGCCATCAACTCGAAAACCAAGATGCTGGTCAGCGAATCACCAACGAATCCACACCTGACTGCCGTCGACCTTGAAAAGTTTGTTGCGCTGGGGAAGTCCAGCGAAGTCGAAACATTGATCGATGCCACCTTGGCAACGCCCTACAACTCGCGGCCCATTGAATATGGCGTCGACTTTGTTCTGCATTCTGCCACCAAGTACCTTGGGGGCCATAACGACTTGCTTGCCGGCGTGTTGTGTGGCCGTAGTGAAGCTTTGGCACCGGTCAGAGCGTTGCGTGGTGTGTTGGGAAGCGTGAATTCATCGCACAATATGTATCTGTTGGAACGGGGTTTGAAAACCTTTGAACTGCGAATGCAACGACACAATGAAAACGGTCAGCGTGTCGCTGAGTTCCTCGATAGTCACCCGCGGGTTGAGCGTGTGTATTACCCAGGGCTTCCGTCACACCCGACGCACGGAATTGCAGCATCCCAGATGCGGGGATTTGGTGGTCTGATCACCTTCCTTGTGAAAGGGGCTGATTGGAAAGAAACTTCACGCGTCGTGGACGCAGCGAACATTCCGAGGATCGCTCCCAGTCTAGGCGGTGTCGAGTCATTGATCGAACAACCGCTTGTCATGAGTTACTACCATTGCACGCCGGAAGAACGCCAGCAGTTTGGTATCTACGACAATATGATTCGAATGTCGTGTGGAATCGAAAATGCCGAAGATCTGATCGCAGATATTTGTCAAGCACTTGATGCCTGAGCGTCATTGTCAGTAACGTTGGTTTCCATTAGCTTTCACACGCCGTGTTTCTTTACGACAGTCACCGACATTGTTGGGTGAGCGGTTTCAACTCCTGTTTTAAGGTAGGCATCTGTCGTCTGCCGTGATTCAGGTACAAGTACTGGTAGAGCGTTTTCTTCGAATTGGATGTTATGAGCGAACAGGAAAAACAATCCACAGAGAAGGTGACCGGCAGTTTCCGGACTCGAGCAATTCACGTTGGAAACGAGGTTGACCCGAGTACCGGTGCTATCATTCCACCGATTCATTTTGCTAGTACGTTTCAGCAACCAGCCGCTGGAGAGTGGGGCAAGTTTGATTACTCCCGCAGTGGAAATCCTACTCGCAGCCAGATGCAGACAACTCTCGCTTCTCTCGAAGGAGGCTGCGGTGCTCTGGCCTTTTCTTCAGGAATGGCCGCGATTCATTGCGTGACCATGATGCTTAAGACTGGCGATCATGTGGTTGCCGGGTGTGATCTGTATGGCGGTGCGTACCGGTTGCTGCACAAAGTCTGCAATCGGTCTGGAATTACAGTCACCCTCGTCGATATGACTGACACGGCGGCAGTCGCTGCGGCAATCAACGAGAAGACTAAACTGGTTTGGGCTGAGTCGATCGGGAATCCTCGTCTGAGTATTCCAAATCTTCGCGAGTTGGCGGAAATCGCTCATGCTAAAAACGCACTGATTGGTGTGGACAACACGTTTGGAACGCCGGTGCTGGTGCGACCTTTGGAGCATGGGGTCGACGTCGTCATGCACTCCGCAACCAAGTACCTCGGCGGACATAGTGACTGTCTCGGGGGGACGCTCGCTGTATCGAAGCCGGAATTGTTGGACGAGTTGTACTTCCTTCAGAATTCCACGGGTGCAGTTTTAGATCCGCTCACCTGTTTTCTTGTCTCCAGAGGAATCAAAACGTTAGACCTGCGAGTCAGAGAGCAGTCAGCGACAGCTCTGCAGTTGGCTCGTTGGTTGGAATCACACCCCAAGGTTCGCAGCGTGCTGTATCCGGGCTTGGAGTCCCACCCGCAGCACGCGTTGGCCTGTGAACAATTTGACGGGGGCTTCGGTGCCATGGTGACGTTTGAATTGGACGGAACCATTGAGCAGACGGCCGCGGCCTGTGGTGCGACACGTTTGTTTCGACTCGCTGTCAGCCTGGGCGCTGTTGAATCGTTGATCGAACAGCCAGCGACAATGTCGCATGCCAGTTATGACGCGGCCGATCGAGCCCGCTTTGGGATTAGCGATGGACTGATTCGACTTTCGGTAGGATTGGAGTCGCTGGATGACTTGAAAGCCGATATCGACCAGGCAATCCGATGAATCGGTAATGGTTGCTCCAGGGTCGATTGTCAGCACTGGAAAAATGGCGACTTGTCAAAACACTTAGCTGCTGCTGAAAAACGACTCGGATGCCAGATCAATGCAGATGCACTCGGCGTCATTCCGCAGGAACACTGTGCGGTTCGATTCCGCAGGAACACTGTGCGGTTCGATTCCGCAGGAACGATTCCGCAGGAACGATTCCGCAGGAACACTGTGCGGTTCGCCCAGGCTGGCGCTGACCAAACGACCTGACGCCCAAAAGCGACATTCGTGGGTTCGATCACGTGCACGCGGGCAATTTCCTCGTAGCCTTTCGTAGCCAGCTTGGCGATCTCAAGGTCGCCCTGCTCAATGAACCACCATAAGCGGTCCTGCTGTCGCACAAGAAATGCTGTTCCAATACGCGGAGGGCGTGTTGACCAGAGTGCTGACTAGCTACTCCATCGTCGCTTTCCTGATGCTAATTCTGTTCCGTAGAGCATCCCTTCCTGATCAGAACCATAGAAATATCCGTCCTGGATAAACGGTTGGACATTGACGAGTGAAATGGCAGCCTTGTTAAGGTCCTGCTTAATGACTTGTACGCCGGGATTGTTCTGATCAAGTTCAAGCAACAGGTTCTTTCTGAGAAACCGGCCGCGTGAAGCAGGTTTCCAGATTTGATTGGCGACATGATTGCTGCATCGAACAGGGAAATGACCATGCCAGCGAGCCAGCAGACATGAAATGAAAAGCGGATTTGTATCATGTTGACCAGGCCGGCTGCTTGGGAAATCGATGTGACAGACAGGCTGGAACAGGATTCCAGTCCTAGCAACGATTGTTTCAGCAACGATTGTTTCAGCAACTTGGTCGAACTGCGTCGCCGTGGTCCGGGCTTGGTGAGTTTCTGGTGATGGTTCGAGATGAAATGTTGCGTATAATAATCAGTGCCCGTCATCAGTGCCCGTCATCAGTGCCCGTACAATACGGTGATACCGAGAGTGAGCGTTGGGCCTTTACACGACAGGACAGAGGTCAATGCTGAAACGTCTCTTGTCCGGAAGTATGATCCGCTTGATTCGGCTCTATCAGATTGGCATCAGCCCCATGCTGGGACCGCGCTGTCGCTTCACGCCCAGTTGCAGTCAGTATGCGATCGAGGCGATTCGAAAATATGGGCCGTTAGGTGGATTTTGGCGGACTGTTTGGCGTATTCTACGCTGCAATCCATGGTGCCAGGGCGGACATGATCCCCCGTAAACCGTTGCTGGTTGTTATTGGTCACGCTGGATGAGTTCATGGTTGGCGCGAGTTCCCATGGCACGCCACAGATCCAGGTCGATCGAGTCAGTGATGCTGCTGACCGATCCATCGAGGAAGGTGACATTGACCATCCCAGGGTGGTGACTGCGTGACGTGACTGAGGCATAGGTGCGGTTGCCGGACCGACCATTCTTGCCTTCTTGCCACGAATTGAAATCAATGTCGTAGGAATTGTTTCCCTGCGTGTAGATCGAAGTGGTGTTTGGGGCCAGTGTCGTTGTCATCCCTGTGTGGTGAACGCGACCATCGGGCCATTCAGTATGCCCGGTTAATTTGAATTGGGACGCGAGAGCTGCGTTGGAGACCATCGCGGCGGCATTGTGGGGGATTGGCGTTTCGGTTGGGCCGCCGTTGCGTAGGTAGGGGGTCCATGCTTTGACTTCGGCTGCCAGCAGTGTTCTGCTCGTCCCATCGAGGCAATCGCGATAGCGGAGAAAGGAATTCGGGAAAAACATCCCATCACCGCCCGTGTTCGTCACGGGGTTGTAAACGTACCAGGTTCCAAAGTTGAATCCATAGTTCGTTGGGTAAAGTAGTGGGCGACCGTTGCCCGGATTGCGGACCTGATCACTGCCCGGATCGCTGGGGCAGGCGTAAACTTCCATCTTGACATTGTTGATCGCTGACTGGTGGTCCCAGGCAATGGAAAGATCGATTTTCTCGTACAGACTTGCCTGCTCGTGGAAGGGCAGGATTCGCCCGTGGACTCCCCAGGAACCATTATTGGCTGTGCTATTAACCGACAGGTCCACAAGAGCCGAGGGGGGAAATTTCTTGTAAACGCTGTGGTAGTTCTGGCAAGCGAGAGAGATCTGTTTGAGGTGGTTCTGGCATTGCATGCGTCGAGATGCGGATCGAGCAGCCTGGACTGCGGGAAGCAGCAAGCCAACAAGAATACCGACAATTGCAATCACGACCAGTAATTCAACCAGTGTGAATGCATGTCGGCGTTGGAAATTCTTCGAAGTGTGCATGTAAGCCTTGAGGCAGTTCGTAAAACCCGGTGATCACGTTATTTTGAAGACAGCATATTCTGTGCCAATACCGCCAGCTTGAGAATGATTTAAAACCGGTGATTAATCATAGGCAAAAGTTCGGATCGCGATGAATATTCCGTCAGAATGTCGGTTCCTTGATCGGGTGTCGCAATTTTGGGCGTCGTGGTCCAATCCACCTTTGCATGGGGTGTTCATCAATCCGGCTCCCTTGCGTCGCAGTGCAATTGTGTTGGCCACGTCCCCGTTGTGCTCTGTTTTGGGGCGGACGCCGATCTGTCATTGTCCACACGCGGCATTGGAATTCAGCGAACATCTACCGAGGTTGCGTGGTCGTGCTCAGAGCGTTTGTTGCCGTTGTTGTGGAACTCTCCATATCAAGACTGCTAACAATGGCGGCCTGACGATCTACAATTGAAAGTTTCCCCTCCTCGTATTGCCGTGGTCATGTTGCAGTATCGATTCCAGTCCCTGCGAGTCCGTTTGCTGCTGCCGTTACTTGCAGTCGCGTTGGTGGCATCGGTTGGTGTTGCCGTGGCATCTTACTGGCTGGGAGATCGGTGGGAGCGGGACCAGGTCGCTGCTCGCTATAGGGGAATTGAGTCTACCTTGAGCGCGGGTTCCTTCCCGCTTAATCAGCAGGTGGTAGCTTCGATCGCCGATTTGACTGAGACAGATTTGATTACCCTGGATGAGGTTGGTTTGGTTCTGCAGTCGAGTCTTGGTTTGCAGCGGGGCACAGCTGTGGGAATGCTCAAGTTGCAGACCAACCAGACCATTGGTGACCATGTTGTGTCCTTTGACGCGGAAAAATACCGATACGCCGCCTTTGAATTACGGATGCCTATGCTCGATGGGACAACGTGGGTAGCCGTTCTATTCAATGAGTCGCAACTGCGAGGGGCCAGGTGGCGGATGGCGAGTTTGCCGTTGGTGACAGGCTTATCAACAGTCATTCTGTTGACCTCGGTCACCTTGTTGTTTACTGGCAGGCTTGTGAAACGTCTGACGACTTTACAGCAGAGAGTTGGAAACATAGCTGAAGGTGAGTTCGCGACGGATGTTCCAGCCGGGGCAGATGATGAGGTGGGGCGGTTGGGCGTTGCGGTGACTCGCATGAGCCGCCAATTGTTGCAGATGCAAGATTCGCTACAGCGACAGCAAGGTGAGAAACTGCTTCATCAGGTTGCTGGCGGCTTGGCACACCAGTTGCGCAATAGTATCACCGGTGCAAGGATGGCGGTTGAATTGCATCAGCAGGATTGTGAGTTGACCGACGACAGTCTGGCAGTTGCATTGACGCAGTTCGAGCATACCGAGGCGCACGTTCGGCGGTTGTTGACGGTGGCTTCTGGCCGCGAGGAACAAGATCAACCGGAGCAGGCGTTGAGTTGTTTACAGGATTCGATGCGGACGCTAACGGCGACTGCAAAACATCTAAGGATTGAGTTTGAGGCAACCCTGTGCGATGATCTGGTGGATGTCTGGGTGCGTGATGGTCCGAGCTTGCAGGCAGCCTTTTCTAATCTTGTCCTCAATGCCATGCACGAGGGCAGCCGAGTGTCAGTTGAGTGCAATGTTCAAGAAGAAACGATGGCGGTTTTGACCGTGATCGATAATGGCAGCGGACCCTCGAACGATGTCGCCGAGGAGATTTTTGAACCTTTCGTGACGTCCAAGCCCGAAGGTTTGGGTCTGGGTCTGCCTCTGGTGGCAAGATGCGCGCGACGACTTGGAGGCGAAGTGCAGTGGGACCGATTTGATTCCCAGACTCGATTTTGTTTTCGATTCAAAGTCAGTCCCCATTCTCCATAAACCAACCTACACTGTGAGTCAGCATTTGATGAAAAAATTGACGAAACGGATTGTTCTGGTTGTCGATGACGAACCCTCGATATGTTGGGGGTTCGAACGGTTGTTGTCGGAACAAGGTCATGTCGTTTTGACCGCGTCTTCTGCGGAAGAAGGCCTGGAAAAGGCTGCCGCGAACCAGATAGACCTGCTCTTGCTCGATGTGCGTTTGCCAGGTGAAGACGGGATCAGTGCTCTGCCTCGTTTTCGGGGCATTCTCGGCGATGCGCCGGTGGTAGTGATGACTGCTTTCGGCGATTTGGAAACCGCTGTTGCCGCCATTCATGGAGGCGCCAGCGATTACTTGACCAAACCATTCAAGCTGGAAAATGCACTCAAACTCTGCCAGAACATGCTCGCTCAGGTGCCCTTGAGTGCTGAGCAAGGCAGGGAAGTGTCAGATGTTTCGCTAAGTGATCCTGCGGTTCTGGTGGGGCGTTCGCCAGCGATGCAGCATGTGTTTCGGCACATAGCGTTGGTTGCGGACAGTGAGTTATCGGTTCTTGTCACAGGGGAAACTGGGACGGGAAAGGAATTGGTAGCAGCTGCGATCCACCGGCACAGTCGGCGCCATGATTCTCCGTACGTTGCACTGGCACCCGTTTCGCTGAGTGAGTCAGTGATCGAAAGTGAGTTGTTTGGGCATGTCAAAGGTGCGTTCACCGGTGCGACAGAAGATCGCAAGGGTTTGTTCGAACTTGCCGATGGCGGCACAGTCATGTTGGATGAAATTGGTGACTTGCCGTTATCGGCTCAGGTAAAGTTGCTTCGCGTGATCGAGCAAGGTGAATACACGGCTGTCGGTGATTTGCGTTCAAGACATTGTAATGTCAGGGTCATTGCCGCGACCAACCGCGATCTGAAGGCGGGCGTGGTTGATGGAACATTCCGGGAGGACCTGTTGTACCGACTCAGTGCGGTCGCAATTGAGTTGCCACCGTTGCGAGACCGGAAAGACGATGTCCCACTTCTCTGTGAATACTTTCTCCGCAGACTGGGATATCCCAATGTTGCCAATGCTATATCGGTCGCTTTGATGGACGATTTGCAGGGCCGCAACTGGTCCGGAAATGTCCGGGAATTAAGGAACGCGGTGGAGCATGCATCGGTGCTTGCCCGAGGAAGGACATTCGAACTGAGTGACTTTCCGATCGCACAACAGCGAAGTGGAACAAAATCCGAAGATGTCGCCAGTTCCCTGGATACGCTTGTCGAGAGCTGGACGCGGCGTCAACTCTCTGCAGTAACGGATGGTTCAATTACTGATCTGCATGACCGGTTGATTTCAGCGACGGAACCCGCACTGCTGCGAGTAGCACTGGAATTCACCGATGGCAATCGTGCCGCAGCTGCCCAGCTGTTGGGAATGCATCGTGGAACATTGCGAGATCGCCTCAAACGGTACGACTCGTTTTCCGCAGAGAACGGCGACTCGTGATTCAGTCTGCACGCCAGGAAACTTTGGCTTGCTTCTTAGGTGCGAAACCGATGACGTGCAAATCCGCCTTTCCTGCGACAGGTTTGCGATCCTCCATGCTAGCCTCGTTAAGTTGCACGGTGCCCGTGATGATTTTGATGGCACCTGGGTTCAATGCCAGCATGGTGAAGAAAGAGACCATACTGCCCTCGATCAGCACGCCGTTGACCGGCACAGCTTCTTTTGAAGGATGGAAATCCTTTGGGTGTACTTTGGCTACCAGCGTCAGAGTCATGTCGTCTGATTCTCGAACCCCAGTGAAGATGATTGTTGGCGTGAGGATGCCATCTCTGGCTTGGTCGTTGAAATGGTTGCTTAGCTTGGTGGTCACGCCAATGTTATGAAACACGACGTCCTCATCAGCGAGTCTCATTTTTACATCGACTTTGCCCCGGTTATCCGGAGACGAAGGTGTGTCCTTGCTCCAGATTGTGCTGAAGTCTCCTGCAAGGTCGCCGTACTTCGCGACCAGTCCAGGAACACGGGGGCCGAAATCGATGCGTATGGGCCATTTCTCTAACTGATTTTCCATGACTCTTCGTCGACCCTCAACGAAACTGCGAACGCGATTCACACCCTTGCTGAATGTTTGGGGGTTCAAGACCTCGTTGCTAAGCATTGATTCCACCCTGCTGATTTCTGTCAGTATCTCCGTTTCATTCCATTGCTCTGCTAGCATGCCCTGAATGGTTTTGCGGTACTGATCACGCATTTTTGGGTGGTGGTACAAACGATTGGCGAGGACCGAGTTGGAGTGGAATAAAGGGTGTTTGATAGGGTCGATGATGGATGGGATGTAATACGTGTAGGCCGAGTCCGCGCCCCATGGGATGAAATAGAGTTTCGAATCAGTTGGATTGTCGTAGATGAAGAAATTGTTCTGGTTGTGGGTGTAGCCATCCCAGAATCCGGTCATGCTTTCCGTTGCCCAATAACGAATGAATGAATCGATATTCAACAGTGAGCTGAGTTCCTCGAGATCCAGATTGGGCTTTGCCAGTTCCGCTGTTAGTTTCTCTATCGTCGAAGGTGAATCATGTTTCTTTTTGTATTCAAAGCGTTGGGTCATGCTTGGCAGCAAGTCAGTCACCGTTCCTTCGGCAAGTACCCCGCCTCCGTCACCAAATCCCCGTTCTAACATTGCGGGCTTTACTGACTCAACATTCGAGTAAATTCCCAAATACTCCCCGTTGACTGTCACCTTGGCAAAATTGCACCTGGGAGACACGACGCCCATCTCTGAAAACAGACGATACGCCAGGTACTGACTTAGGTTGGAATCGTCTTGCTTGTTGTTGTTCAATGTGAGGCGGGTGAGAACACCGAACGGTTCCTGATCAACGTATTTGTTGAATCGAATCTTGAGCGAAGGTCGGTCACTATCAAGAGATCCCAGAAAACCCTTTTTGCGAATCCCAACGTTTTTGATTTTTAAGCCATTCACCGTGACATCTGCTTTGACATAAGTGAAGGGTGACTCAGGGCTTGAATCAACTCGCAGTGATGCGAAAAAGTCGCGAGATTGCTTACATAGCTGTTCCCATTTATCTGGGTCGATTTTGATATCGACCTGCACGATATGCTCAGGGTCAAACAGCTTGTCTTGGTCCGCTGCCTCTTTGCCAGAATTGCCCTCTTTTTCCTTGGCAATGACAGAGGTGGCAGCAAAAAAGCATGACGAAAACAGGAACAACGTGATCGTTGCGATGCGGAGAAGCGGTTTTTCAGGTTGCATGTGTTCTGCTTGAAACGATGTTGTACGTCACCGATGTGAGGCGACCTAATGAATGCGAGAATAGGTGTGCAAGTAAACAGCAAACCATTGTTTGTTACCAACCGTCGCTGCAGGAAGGCCGGGTTTGCAAATCGGGCGTCGTCTACAGCCTGGAAAAGGGTGGCGTTTCGGATGACTTAAATGGTAGAATTAAGCCCAGCGTTTCGAACAACGGCTTGGGCCCTGAACAATGTTGTGCTTGGGCAATGTGCTTGGACAATGTGCTTGGACAATGTGCTTAGGCAATGTGCTTAGGCAATGTGCTTGGACAATGTGCTTGGACAATGTGCTTAGGCAATGTGCTTGGACAATGTACTGTACGCCCATCGGAATGTCCCTCCCCAATTTACATACCTCCCCAAGGCATCATTAATATGCGAAGTGCCTACGTTATCCTCACCTTGATACTTCAGTCGGCAAGTGGTCTCTCAGTGTTGGCCGATGATCGAGAGCAGGCAACTTTTTTTGAGAACAAGATTCGTCCGATTCTTGTTTCAGAATGTTACGAATGCCACTCAGCGTCATCGAAAAGCGTGAAAGGTGGGTTACTGATTGATACACGCGAGGGGATCAGGCGAGGTGGTGAGAGCGGCCACGGGGTGGTTCCGGGAGAAGTCGGCGACAGCTTGATCATCGATGCTATGCAGCATGAGGGCTTGGATATGCCGCCGGAAAAAAAACTCAGCGATCAAGTGATTAAAGACTTTAAACGCTGGATTCAGATGGGGGCTTATGATCCACGCGATGGAAAGAGTGCTTTGATCCGTAGCGAAATTGACATGAGTCAAGCGCGAGAGTTTTGGTCGTTCAGGCCGATCGCGGACGTTTTGGTACCTCGAGTTCAGGATTCGGGTTGGGTGAAAAGCGACATCGACCGATTCGTTTCGGCGCGACTTGCGTCGAAGACGCTGACGCCTGTCGCCGATGCTGATAGCAAAATATTGGTGCGACGCATCTATTTTGATCTCGTTGGCTTGCCGCCTACTCCCGTTGAAGTAGACCGGTTTTCGGAAGCGATGCAGCAAGATCCAGATGCAGCGATTGCGGAAGTGGTTGATCGTTTGCTTGAGAGTGACCAATTCGGAGAGCGATGGGGTCGGCACTGGCTAGATGTCGTGCGATACGCCGAGTCGACCGGAATGGAACGAAATGGGACCTTCACCAGCGCGTGGCGATACCGCGACTATGTGATTGAATCTTTCAATCGTGATACGCCCTACGATGCGTTTATCCGTGAACAGATTTCCGGTGACCTGTTGGATTTCCAGACGAATCAGCAGCGAGATCGGCAATTGATCGCGACCGGGATGCTTGCGCTTGGACCGAAGTCCTTGAATGAATCCAAAAAAGAAAAGTTTCTCATGGATGTCGTTGATGAACAGATTGATGTTGTCAGTCGATCGTTCTTGGGGGTCACCGCAAGTTGTGCACGCTGTCACGATCACAAGTTTGATCCAATCCCACAGAGCGAGTACTACGCTTTAGCCGGCATCTTCACAAGCACCCGGACGATGTACGGAACATCGAAAACAAACGGTAATCGAAACCCAGGGCAGTTGTTGTCGATTAATGGCAACGAAGTCAGGCCGGTTGCCGTCAGTGGAGGTGCAGCTGGTACCGCTGAAGAGAAACGTTATCAGACTCAGTTGAAAAAATTGAATCGGAAATTGGCGAGCTACGAAAAACAAGCGAAGAACACTCAGTCGGAAACAGCAAAACGGGCAGCAGAGAAACGAGTTCAAAATGCAAAGGACGATGTTAGGCGTGTAAGGAATCGGCTTCGCCAAGTGACACAACCCAGTTCTAACCCAGGACAAGGGAGCGTTTTGGTAATGGCAGTTGGTGAAGCTGGGAATGCAAAGAACACGAGATTGAGGATTCGTGGTGAACCTTCAGAATACGGACCAGAGATCGCTCGGGGGTTTCTGACCATTGGGTCTGATGCTGGGACGGCGGGTGTGAACATCGATGGCAGCGGGCGTCTCGAGTTGGCTGAATGGATTGCTCGTCCGGAACATCCATTGACGGCGCGTGTTGCAGTAAATCGAATTTGGCAGCATCTGTTTGGTCGCGGCATCGTTTCCACCGTGAATAATTTTGGTGTCAACGGAACACGTCCAACGCATCCAATGCTGCTGGATTATTTGGCGACACGTTTCGTAGAGGATGGCTGGTCGGTCAAGTCGATAATACGACGGATCATGCTGAGTCGGGTTTATCGCCTTTCATCGCAGGCACAGTCTGACCAATTAGCTGGGGATCCTGACAATTTACTCTTATGGCGTATGAGCCAGCGGCGGCTGGAAGGGGAAGCAATTCGGGACGCGATGCTGGCTGTAAGTGGGCAACTGATCATGGAACCACGAACTGGATCTCCGGTCCAGAAGCTCGGGGAAGGCCTCGTTGGACGAAATATAGAGGTGGATGTTCTGCAGAAGGATGATCGACTTCGCAGTGTGTATTTACCGATTGTCCGTGGGGCAGTTCCGGAAATGCTCGCTCTGTTCGACTTTCCGGAACCAAGCATTGTGGGTGGTGTTCGGAATGTGACGACAGTTCCAACGCAGGCCTTGTTCATGATGAACAGCCCCGTTGTGCTGGAATTGTCCAAGCACTTCGCTAATCGTCTGGTTGCAAGTGAAACAGGTGGTGCGGAACGGGTCAAATTGGCCTATCGGCTGGCTCTTTCGCGTGTGCCGACGAGCCAGGAAACGAAGCGTGCTCTGGAGTTCGTTGAAGACACGCAGAGAACACTTCAAGAGGGCGATAAGATGGATGCAAAAGCGAGTGAAGCAGTGGCCTGGATCGGGATCTGTCAGTCACTCTTTGCATCTACGGAATTTCGTTACATCAATTAATGCATTTGCTGTTGTTTGTTCAGGTGTCGGATTTCAGATTCTTTTAACACTTGGATAGATGTGCAGTTTCAGTCAAATAATCTTTATGGATTTTGGGTAGGAATATGATTTCACGTCGTAATGCACTGCTTTCATCTGGCTGCGGATTCGGGTACCTCGCTTTTTCAGCACTCGCAACCCAGGCAGCGAATCGCGAACAGCAGAATCCGTTGTTAACTCGTGAACCGCATTTCCCTGCCAGTGCAAAACGGGTCATCTTCCTTTGCATGCGTGGCGGGCCGTCGCACGTTGATACCTTCGATTACAAACCGGAGTTGGCAAAGTATGATGGAAAGGCACCGGGGAAAGCAGCTGAAGGATTGAATGTTCAGAAGGGCCGGAAACTGAAAAAATCAGCATGGAAGTTTCCGAAATGCGGTGAAAGCGGTCTGCCTATTTCCACGCTGTATCCTGAGTTGTCGCGGCATGCTGATGATCTGTGCCTTTTGAATGGTTCTTACACTGACATCCCGAATCATCCTCAGGCACTGGTTCAGTTGCACACGGGAAGTTTTCAGTTCGTGCGTCCATCGGTGGGTGCATGGGTGTTGTACGGTTTGGGAACTGACAATCAGAATTTGCCCGGTTTTATCACGGTTAAACCGCCGGCACGTCTTGGTGGCGCACAGAATTACGGTAGTGCGTTTTTGCCTGCTGTTTATCAAGGTACGGCGATTCAGGATGTGCGTGCTGACGCCCCCATTGGAAACCTCCGGAACTCGCATTTCACAGGCGAGTTGCAAAGAAAGCAGCTTGATTTGTTGCAATCGATGAATCGTGCATCCGTCGATCGGAATCCAGCGAATTCGGAACTGGAAGGGGTGATTGAGTCCTATGAACTCGGATATCGGATGCAATCAGCTGTGCCGGAAGTGATGGACTTGGCGGGCGAGTCAACGGATACTTTGCAAAATTATGGGATTGGGGAATCACGTACCGATGACTTTGGTCGGCAATGCTTGATGGCCAGGCGGTTTGCCGAAGCGGGAGTCCGTTTCATTGAATTGACTCACGAGGGTTGGGACCAACACAATAATCTGAATGCAAAACTTACTTCGAATTGCCTTGCCACCGATAAGCCCATCGCTGGATTGATCAGTGATTTGAAACAACGAGATTTGCTCAAGGATACGCTGATTATCTGGAGTGGCGAATTTGGTAGAACGCCTGCGGTCCGGCGGGATGATGGTCGCGATCATAATTCGACCGGTTACACGGTCTGGATGTGTGGCGGTGGGGTCAAAGGTGGTATGCGTTACGGCGCCACGGATGAGTTTGGCATTGCTGCAGTCGAGGATACAATGCACGTACACGATCTACACGCGACGACCCTTCATCTGCTCGGTTTGGACCACAAAAAACTGACCTACCGTTATGCCGGTCGTGATTTCCGTCTGACTGATGTTTACGGCAGGGTTGCTTCTGAAATCATTGCTTGACCAGTTGGCCTTGCCGCCGCATCAATCGTGTGGTGTCTGGCCTTGCCGCTGCATCACTGGCCTTGCCGCTGCATCACCGGCCTTGCCGCTGCATCAATAGTGCGGTGTCCAATAAGCTGCGAAATCGATTAGGCTGCGAAGACGATTTGGCTGATTAGTGAAAATGGATGCCACGCGGCGTCGTGGCGGCACGCATCTTATCTGGCATGTTTGTTCCTCTTGCCCGCCTTCTGGTTCGTAGGACATTTGCTCACCACCTGTCGATGTGCAGTGGTACACTGGGAATGTTTTCGACAAGTCGTTTTCTCCTTGTACACAGGTGTTTCCCTTGGCTGCAGTTTTCGATACTCGCTTTGTGTTGGTTGTATTGATCGGGTTGTTTTACTCTGGCTCGGTCTTACCGTTGGCAGACGGTGGGAAACCCAATTTTGTCGTGATCTTCATTGATGACATGGGTTATGGCGACATCGGTCCATTTGGATCGAAATTGAATTCAACACCACACCTTGATGAGATGTGCGTGGAAGGAATGAAACTGACAAGTTTTTATGCTGCCCCAGTCTGCTCTGCGTCTCGCGCCCAGTTGTTAACCGGCAGTTACGCACCACGGGTTTCAGTACCGGGAGTTTTTTTTCCAGCGGGGCGATTGGGATTGAATCCCAATGAGGAAACAGTTGCAGATTATTTGAGTCGTCTGGGATATGCAACAACCTGTATAGGCAAGTGGCATTTAGGCGATCAGCGTGAATTCCTGCCGACTCGGCAAGGCTTTGACCACTATTTTGGAATACCCTACTCGAACGATATGCAGCGAGTTTCAATAGTGGAGGGTCAGCGAGTTGTGCCCTTGATGCGTGATGAGCAAGTAGCTGATTTGTTGGAAGATGAGGGGCAACGCCGTGTGACTCGCGAGTACACGCAGGAGGCAGTGAAGTTCATTTCTGAGCACAAACATGAGCCCTTTTTTCTGTACATGCCGCACACGGCGATGCATGTCCCGCTGTTTCCGCACGAAGATTTTAAAGGAAAGTCCGGGAATGGTGCCTACGGTGACTGGGTGCAGGAGGTCGACTGGAGCGTTGGGCAGGTGCTGTCGGCTTTGAAGCAGAACGGTTTGGACAAAAACACGCTGGTTTTGTTTACCAGTGACAACGGACCCTGGGCGTCGAAGGGGGCTGCCGGAGGTGTTTCAGGACCCTTGAGAGGCAGTAAGGGAGGAACCTTGGAAGGAGGGGTTCGAGAGCCGACCATTGCGTGGTGGCCCGGAACAATTGAAGCGGGAAGCCACTGCGATGCGATCGCCGGTACAACTGATATTCTTCCAACCTTGGTTGCGATGGCGGGTGGTGAAGTACGACCAGAGATCAAAATCGACGGCAAAGACATTTCGGGGATACTGCTTGGTAAGACAACGGATTCTCCGCACCAGGCATGGCATTACTTCAAGGGAAATACACTCGAGGCGGTTCGGTCTGGGCCGTGGAAACTGGCGTTGAAGCCACAGAGTCTTGGGATGGGGATTCGTGAAAAGCCTGCTGACCTGTTGGTGAAAGAAGTGCGTTTATACAACCTCGATGAAGAAATCGGCGAGTTGACAAATGTGGCCGACCAGCATCCCGATGTCGTCGTCCGTTTGCAACGGATAGCTGATGAAATGTTGGCTGACATCGGTGTCGGTGCGAAGGGGTCTGGGGTCCGCCCGCCGGGTGTCGTCGAGAATCCAGTCACGCTTTATCCGACTCGAATTCGCAATAAACGTTAGTCAAAGTAATGACATGCGATGCCACAATGGGTCCCGGTCTAGTTTCGCTAACAGAGCGATAGAAGAGACGCCATGCATCGGACGCTTCACGTGCGAAGTTGGGCCAGCAATCAAGGGATGATAGAAAGGTTGATCATGCAAGTTTTTTTTGATTCGCGTTGCCGGTTGATCGCAGCAATCTGCATCCTTGCTGTCGGCCCGGTATGGGGTCAGAACCAGGGTCAGAACCAGGGTCAGAACCAGGGGCAGCGAGCCAACGAATCCGCGAAGGTTGAGGTGTTTCCTGCGAGTGCTACAAAACTTGCAAAACGAAACCAGCTCATCTCTTTGTACCGCCCGAACAAAATTCAAAAACGTGGCCCCAATGTTGTTTTACTGTTGGCAGATGACCTTGGTTATGGAGATCTTGGGATTCATGGGTCAAAAACTATCCCTACTCCGAATATCGACAGGCTTGGAAGTGAGGGGGTGCGCTTTACCAATGCTTACGTCACGGCGGCTAGTTGTAGTCCATCAAGGGCAGGGCTGTTGACTGGGGTTTATCAGCAGCGGTTTGGGTTCGAGTTCAATACAGCTGGTGCAGCGATCACGAATCGCTATGCACGAGGACTTGACCCAGAGGCGGTCACGCTGGCCAATGCGTTACAAGTCGCTGGTTACCGGACGGGCATGTTTGGGAAATGGCATTTGGGAACACAGCCGCATCTTCATCCGATGAGCAGGGGTTTCGACGCTTTTTATGGATTCCTGGCTGGGGCGCATTCGTTTCTGCAGCCCGAAGAACCCGAAGCGTTTCACTCGACTGTTATGCGCGGGAAAACTGCGATTTTAGAACCGGAGTACCTGACAGATGCTATCGCAAGAGAGACGGTCGCATTTATCAAGAAACATCGAAGCCGACAATTCTTCGCGTATGTTCCCTTCAACGCAGTGCACACTCCCATTGAGGCAACTAGCGTGTACCTGGATCGGTTTTCAGAGACATCCGATCCGAGGCAGCGTGCATACAACGCCATGACAAGCGCCTTGGATGATGCGGTGGGCAGAATTCTGGATACCCTTCAGAAGCAAGGACTGGAGGAAAACACAATGGTCATTTTTGTCAATGACAACGGCGGGCCAATCTACACCAAGGTGCAAAGCAATGGCCCGCTGAAACTAGGCAAACTGTTTTTGTTCGAGGGTGGGATACGCGTCCCGATGTTGATCAAGTTTCCCGGCAGGATCAAGCCATCAAGTACCTTTGATCCGATGGTCAGCACACTTGATCTGTTCCCCACGATTTGCGGGATTGCCGGAGTGGATGTACCGACCGCTAGTAAGTTGGACGGCGTTGATCTGATGGATTTCCTAGGTACACCGAGATCTGAGGTTCCTCACGACTGTCTGTTCTGGAGCAACGGACCAAATACTGCCATGCGTGAGGGAGATTGGAAACTTGTGATATCGGGAAAGAGTGTTTGGCTGTTCAACCTGGCAGAGGATCCAGGAGAAAAACATGATCTCAGCGATGATCATGCCGAAAAACTGGAGCACATGAGGGCGAAAATCAAGAATTGGCGAGACGCGATGCCGGCGCCCGCGTGGCCCAGCAAGCCGCAGAGGCGTCTCATTCAGGTGGATGGCAAACCGTACCAGTTGAATATCTAGAACCGCACGGTCAGGCCCGCGGTCGCACCATGAAACAAAGCATTGCCTTGGTTATCGCTACCGGTGCCAGTGAAAAAGTTTGTGCTCTGTCACCGGTCACTCGCGATGGCTACCCGTTCCATGATCAGTAAACCGTAGCCGCCACTGATGGTCAGGCAGTCCGTTACGGGTAACTCAAGCCCAACATTGAATCCAGCAATGAAAGCGGCTGAATTTGCAGGGGCATCACTGCGCTGACCAACAGTACCATTGAGAATTGATTTCTGTTCTGAGTCGTTGCCGTAAAGTCCGCCCTTTGCTGACCACCTCAGCGATCGACAATCCAGCAAGGGCAGGTCAGGGATGCTGGTGATCCCGACTTGGACTCCATGGAAATCGTTGCGGGTTTTGTAGGGTAAGTCATCGGCGTTATCGCAGATTCCACGACGTTTGCCGCTGATCAGACAACGGTTGACATTGCCAATGCGCATCAAGTTGCAAGTCGTGATACCGTCTTGCCCGTTGGCAGGGGTGATCAATGAACATCGGTTGACTGGCTGAGGTTATGGCAACCCATTGCCCTGCAATGCATCGATTGTGTTGCAGGGCAATGGTAATGAATCCTGGCCGTTGCCGGGCGGCCGTGGGACGAAGCCTAGTTTTTCTCAGCTTTTTCCTTTGACGCTGCGGCAAAATCGCCAGCGATTGCCATGATCAATTTTTCAGGATCGATGTACTTCTTAATCGCGTCGTTGACGTTTTTCTTGGTAGCCGCTTCGATTTGGGAATCATGTTCTGCGTAGTGAGCCATGGTACGGTCATTGAACATCGTGGACAGCAATTCTGATGTCAAACTAGAGTCGTTGCTCCGTCGCACACGTGCTGCCTGCAAGTAAGCAACCTTGGCTTGGTCAAGTTCCTCTTGGGTGATGCCATCCTTGCGGATCTTGTCCAGTTCCTCACGAATCACTGCAATCAACTTTTCCCGGTTCTGGGGATTTGTAATTGCGTACAACGTGAAATCAACGCGATTGTCTTTTGCTCTGGACGAAACCCCGCTGCGGACACCGTAGGAGAGGCCCTCCTGCTGGCGGACTCTGACACCGAGTCGACTGCTGAGTGAACCGCCACCAAGAATGAAGTTGCCCAAGACGAGGGCCGCATATTCTGGGTCCGAGTCTTTAAGGTCGTATTGTTGGCTGCTGTAGAAAAACGCATTCGCCTTATCCGGAGTCTCGATGATATCAAGTGACGGATCAACGTCTGGATGTGCTTTCCGATCCACGCGGGCATAAGGTTCGCTGGTATCCCAGTCAGAAAGTTGGGCATTGAGAAGAGCTTCGAGTTCTTCTGGATCAAAGTCTCCAACTACGGATACTTCGCCTGCCTGATTACTGAGGAATCCGGCGTGAAGTGCGCGGATTTCGTCGACAGTAACTTTGCTGTACAAGTCGATCTCTTCCTCGACAGACATGACGTATCGCACGTCGTCTTTGGCGTAGGGCGACAGGGTCCGGCGGACGCTGCGAGGAGCGAGCGACTGCGGTTCGGTAGTACTTTGCTGAAGGCTGGTAATGATTTGGCGGCGAATCACCTCCAATTCGTTACCATCGAGTCGCGGATGACGCAGGACATCACCCAGCAGCGCGACTGCCTCAGGCAGGGATCCACGCTTTGTCTTGAGTGAAACCTGCAATAGCCCGATCGTCGAATTAAGAGATAGCTCGACGCGAAGCCGATTCAACTCGTCCTGCAGTTCGGTGTAGTCCAGTTTATCTGTCCCGCGTGTCATCAAGATCCCGAGCAATTCGACGGCGCCGATTTTGTCCTTGAGGGTGTCGCCGGTGCCAAATCTAAGCGTGAGAGCCATGGAAACGGTCTCACCCCTGGTCTTCTTGGGAAGAAAAGCGTATTCCAGTCCGCCGGTCAGTTTGCCACGAAGCGTGCGTGCTTCGATGGCGGTGGGGTCGGGATCGATTTGCTCGCCAGCAGCGACCGCCTCGCGGCCCTTGTAGTTCTTCAGTATCTCAGCGATATCTGGAGCTTCTGGGATACTGACTCGATCTGATTCTTCGCTGGGAATGAAAAGGCCAGTTGTGCGGTTGTTGCGCACAAAGTACTTATCGGCAACTGACTGCACCTCCGCAGGGGTCAGTGCTTCAATGGCATCGCGATAGAGGAAATACAGTCGCCAGTCACCTTGGGCGGCCCAGTCACTGAGTGAAATGGCAATTTGGTCAGAGTCGGATGCTTCCAGTTCTCGTGATTTTAGAATCTGCTGAACGGCTCGCTTCACCTCTTGTTCGGTGACCGGGTCCTCGCGGAATGAATGCTCGACGATGTCGGTCATCTTCAAGCGGGCTTGTTCGATCGATCCAGTTCCGGGCACCTCGGCAAGGGTCATGAAGAGGCCTGGTTCGGCGAATCCATTAGCCAACGCGTAAACACTCGTTGCGACTTCGGTCTCGACAAGGCCTCGGTAGAGGCGGCCGCTCGGTTGGTCACTGAGAATGTAGACGAGTGCTTTGGCTGCTGCATAATCGGGGTGGCTGCCGGAAGGAATGTGGTACGCATTACCGACGAGTTGAGTTTCCCCCACGCGGCGAACAACAACGGTGCGTTCGCCGTCTTGAGCAGGTTCCGTGGTGTAAGTGTCATCCAGCGGGGCCTCTGGATTTGAAAGGACGCCGAAGTACTTTTTTAAGTAGCCCAGCGCTTCCTTATCTTCAAACTTCCCTGCAACGATCACCATGACGTTGTCGGGCCGATAAAACTTTCGATAGAACTGTCTCAGTTTGACAACAGGAACACGCTCAATATCGCTGCGGTTTCCGATGGTTGTCTGGCCATAGTTGTGCCACTCGTAGGCGGCGGCTTGTACACGCTGCATCAAAACACGAAATGGTGAGTTCTCACCACTCTCGAACTCATTACGTACAACCGTCATTTCCGATTCGAGATCTTCACCCAGAATCTTGCTATTGACCAACCGGTCTGCCTCCAGTTGGATCGCGAATTCAAGATTGTCGCCTGTGGCTGGCAGTGTTTCGTAGTAGTTGGTTCGATCCATCCAGGTCGTCCCGTTCATCGAACGGCCCGCGCCTCGATCTTTCAATGCCTTGGGAATGTCCGGGTTCGAGGGGGTTCCCTTGAACAGCATGTGCTCTAGCAGGTGGGCCATTCCGGCCTCACCGTAGCCCTCGTGACGTGACCCTACAAAGACCGTCATGTTGACCGTGACGACCTCTTTGCTGGCGTCCGGGAAAAGAAGCACTCGAACTCCATTTTCGAGAACGTACTCCGAGATACCCTCGACTTCAGTGACTTTCATGATGTTCTCATCAGATCGTTGGGCATCGGCTGCCCGGCCTTGTTTGGCCTGCGGGGGGGGATCGTCTGCGATTAACGTTGAGACGGTAAAAAGACAGCAACTGATCAGAAACGCGATGCATGCCGGACGCGATTTGAAATCTGAATGCTTGACTGTGGGTTGTACGTGATGCGGTGCCACGGCCATACTCCTTTCGCTAGGTGGATATCGTCGACCTCAATTGGTGTTGCGTGAATTGTAACGAGGTTACAACGATCAGATAACGGGACGTGTAATCTTCTTCGCGGTGAATGACGTGAGCAGAAAAAAATCAGAATCCACACGGAATTGGGTCACTTTGGATCTCAAACAAACGATCGTTGATGGCCACGCGAGGGAAGTGATGGTTGGGGATCGGGTCATCGCTCTATTCAGGAGTGAGGGCCAGTTGTTTGCCATGGATGGGATGTGTGCACATCAAGGCGGCCCGATTGCCGAAGGCCAATTGCAGCATGGGTGTGTGACCTGCCCCTGGCATGGCTGGCAGTACGAGTTGGCCACCGGGATTCAGACGATCAACCGCCAGCCACTGCAGGAAACGTTTGAAGTCCGGGAAATCGACGGAAAAATAGAACTGTTTATCTGAATTTATTGTTTCGATCAGCAAGGCGGGGCCTGCCTTGCTTGCCTGTTCTTCCCGGTTTGAAACGGGTTGCGATTGCAGGCAGGCAGCAACACCAAGGAGCAGTTCGCAGGATCACCGGATCTGTCCAAGCAGTTGATTGAAGCAATCATCAATTCCCTCGACGCCCACACCACCATGAGTACACAGACGCTCGGGTCCGATTCAGTACAGGAAGGGCTGAAAGACATCCTCCTCAACCACTCAACCCTCTATGAAGAATTACGAGCGCAAGCAGGGTAAACTATTCACCCGTCCACGAAATGGCAGCCAACTGGGGCCATTTCACAGTTGGCTGATTTGTTCCAATATTTCGATGGCCTGCAACCTTACTCACGTGATCCAATATGAGCATTCAGTACACAACGAACTTAGCTGGTAAGCCAATAGTAAAGTTCAATTGTCCAAAATGCAGAATAAAACTAACGGCGCGTTTGACGGAGGCAGGTAATGTAGAGAAATGCGGGGACTGCGGTACGCGTTTTAAGGTTCCCGGCGAAGATCGTCTCAAAGCGATGAAAGAGGCAGAGCTCGCAAAGGAAAAGGCGAAGACCGCACAAGAAGCGGAGCAGAAGCGAAAGCTTGAGGAAACGCAACGGAGGAAGGCCGCTGAAGAAGCAAATCGGAAAGACGTAGAAAAACGACAAGCCGAGCTAGCTCAAGAGGCAAGGGTTCGACAGGAGAATCAAAGAAAGGAAGAACTCAAAGATTCAACTTTAGATCTCTCTGATCATGATTGGTCAAGTGGCGCCCCATATTGTTATGAGCTTGTGCAGACAGCTGCGGTAACAGGATCGGCGAACTGGCTTTCTGAGTTCGGAGGCTTGATCAACGCCCGAGCCGAAGAGGGCTGGGAATTCTTCCGTTGCGAGGACTTCACATACGTTCAACCGGGTGGGTGCCTTGGCCTCGGAGCAGGCGCGCCGGTGTCAGTAAAAGTAGTCGTATTCAGAAAGCCAGCAGACTTCAGAAGAAAAGAGATCCATGCCGACCAATCGAAATGGAGCTGAGTTAACAAGTTCTCTCTAGAGACGTGTTCCGACTTGAACAACCGTAAATTTCAGCCAAAGGCATACACGCTCAGGGTTCACCAGCGAGTATCAAATATGAAAATAAGAGTTCGCACTGAGTTTTACGGGCATGAGAGCCTTGAGGCGTACAACCCCGACGTTGGATTTAGCCAGTGGAAACATGTGATCTCCGGGCATTGGAGCGATAGCCCCGCCCACTCCGGATATGTGGACTACTTTCTGGCCAACACATCCAATGGCTTATGGATTCTGCGCTGTACCGAACGCAATGCTGACCTCGATAACGTGACCCAAGAAGATATCGACGAAGGACGCCTGAACGACGATCAGTTGCAAGCGTTATGGGGAATGACGCTCAAACAGGCACAGGCTCAGGAAGAAACCCTGATCGTCGCAGTCTGCGAGGATGCACCGGAAGACGTCACTGCAAAGAAGATGGCAGAGGTTCTGTACGAGGCTGTAGAGGAGAACAATGGCAAGATCGTCGACGATCCTACCGATTATGGGCTGATTGACTGGTAGGCAGATTCACGGGTGAGGCGATCAAACGTCGTCAGCGGTTCGCTGCTCTGTAAGCGGCAAGCTGTTTATCTGACATGTCTTCAGGTTTCAAAGCTGACTCATCCAAACTCTTGGGCGTACTGCGTGATAAGCCGCATCCCCGCAAGCAGCATGCTCGTCCTCATTTACGAACTTGGCGGAGCGGCATTGAACTGAGCGGCATTGAACTGAGCGGCGTTAAACTGAGCGGCGTTAAACTGAGCGGCGTTGAACTGAGCGGCGTTGAACTGAGCGGCGTTGAACTGAGCGGCATTGAACTGAGCGGCATTGAACTGAGCGGCATTGAACTGAGCGGC
>JAPKCI010000333.1 GCA_028823035.1 Rubripirellula sp. | reverse complement strand
CCCTTGCCGAGTTCCACATCCGCTTTACGCAGCTTGGCAACGATCTGATCCACTGTGTGACGTTTCTGAGGCATTGTGAAAGTCCTTTCCGGGCAGTACGCCCGATCAAGATGCTCTCACTCACAATGGTGCAATTCTATGGGGGGAGGTCAAGCGTCATTTCTCAACCAGTCACGTTTTGGTTTTGGTAATGACCTACGCCGCTTCACCCTGATCGGTGGCTTGCTTATTCGACGATCCAGAAAAGCCTGCAATTCTGCTTCATCGATGCGGAGACAACGTCGACTGTTGCCGACACCGATGTTCGATCACGCGAATCGCTTCGATTTCATCACCCGGTGGTATTTCGCTTGACCGTTTTAACGTTGTTTCAGCTGATACTCTGTAGGTTTTCGCGGGGTGTGGGTACGCAAACAATGTAGTTGGATCAGTCTCTTGTCAAAGCAACGACTGGGACCAACGGATTTGACAATCCATCCGACCGGTACAATGAGATAGACTGGATCTTCGACTTTCATATCAGCGAACCGCGCGTTGTCTCATTCGATCGAGCGGACCTGTTTTGGAAAAACTCACCCGATCCACTGTCTCATCAATGATTACTTCTTATGTTGCGCACGCTTGCTAACTTGTCGACTTGTTTTTGGTGTGTTGTCGTATCAAGTTTGACGCATGCGGACAGCTCGCCCAACATCGTGGTCATTTTGGCTGATGACCTGGGTTGCTGCGATATGGCCCTGTACAACGGCTGGGTCAAGACACCGCGGATTGCACAGATGGCCGAACAGGGCATGCTATTCACTGATTTCCACACGAATTCCTCGGTCTGCAGTCCGACCCGTGCCGCATTCCTCACCGGACGGTATCAGCAGCGTGTCGGTATCGTTGACGTGATCGTTGGTAGTCGGGAACCTCAGAGCGGCATATCTCCTTCGATCCCAACACTACCGCAAGTCTTCAAGGACCACGGCTATGCGACCGCTCTTTTCGGCAAGTGGCACTGTGGGTATCAGGACCAGTACAACCCAGTGCACCACGGGTTCGACGAATTTGTAGGCTTCCTCAACGGCGCGACGGATTATCACAAGCACGGGGCGTGGCGAGTCGGCCTTGAGAAGAAGGACGCGGCAGGCTACTCGACGCACATCATCACCGACCGCAGTGTCGACTTCATCAAACGCAACCAAGACAAACCATTTTTCTTGTACGTCTCACACGCGGCTGTGCACAATCCATATCAGACTGTCGAGGACACACCTGGAAATCGCGTCAAGGGCGAGAATCCAAATCAGATCAATGCCAAGAATCGCGACAAGTACAGGTGGATGCTGCAGGACCTAGATGAAGGTGTCGGCCAGATCCTCGACACGCTCCATGAACTCAACCTGGTAGAGAACACGCTTGTTGTGTTCTTCTCGGACAACGGGGCCGTGGGAATGAGCCCGAAAGAGTTCCGTCGGTTCCGTGGTGGCAAGTTCAGCCACTATGAGGGTGGGCACCGTGTGCCGGCCATCGCGTGGTGGCCCGGCAAGATCAAGGCGGGAGTCCAATCCGACAAGTTAATCGTTGGCTTCGATCTGTTTCCAACGCTCACCGAGATCGCAGGCATCTCGAAAGGTAACCCGAACAACCTTGACGGGGCCAGTTTCAAGACTCATCTGCTGGAGCAAAAAGATTTCCCAGACAGAGATATCTTCTTCGGATACGAACCCAAGTTAGGGACAGCCATGCGGCGCGGCGATTGGAAAATGATCGTCAAAGAAGAAAACGTTCAGCTTTTCAACCTTCAGCTTGATCCTCGAGAACTCACTGATGTAGCCGATCGGCATCCTGAAGTCACCAAGTCCATGACGCGGGCAATTGAGCGATTCAAGACGAACGTTACGGCCGGTTCGTAGTGAGCTGCATTCTTGCCGTGTTATCGACGGTGTCGCTCGTTCAGGCAATTCGAAGACGGAGTGAGGGGGTGAGGTCTTTCCATGACTCGCGGAGTCGGATCGCGACTTGCGAGACAGCAGGTGTATCAACCGAACGGAGTGTTGTCGGGTTTGCAGGTCGCTTCGGTCTTTTTACAGACGCAGCATTGGGTAAATGAGCAGATTTGCTACTAAAGTCATGGTCACGAACAGCGTGTCATGTTCGCTTCCTGAATGAGACAGCCCTAATCTTACACAGCCCACCCAAAACGGCGCTCACCAGAGAATGTAAACTGGACATTCATTCGTCAAAGTGTTCGTTTCCGCTTTTTGACCCCACGGCATTTCCATGCACAGAGTTAAGTTTCTTTACGCTGTTACAATTTTTGGGCTCTGGTTGTTTGCCCGACCCGCTGCCGGTGAGGATTGGCCCACTTGGCGACATGACGTTGGCCGTACGAATATCTCAGTCGAGCAGATTCCTGAGCCGCTGTGCCTGCAATGGAAGCGGCAACTTCCTCCGGTAACACCGACGTTCCGCAAATCGCGACTCCAGTTTGATCAGGGTTACGAGCCGATTGTTCTGGGCGACACGATGTATGTGGCGCTGCCGCACATCGACGCGGTTGTCGCTTATGCAGTCGAGACAGGGAATGAGAAGTGGCGATTTTACACTGCCGGTCCCGTGCGTTTGGCACCGGTTGCGTATCGCGACAAGCTCTACTTCGGGTCGGATGACGGGCATCTGTACTGTTTGCGTGCGTCCGATGGCGACTTGCAGTGGAAATTCCGAGCCGTTCCTGCCAACCGGAAAATCCTTGGCAATGGTCGATTGATTTCGGTTTGGCCGGTCCGCGGGGGACCGGTGCTGGCCGACGACACCGTCTATTTCGCAGCTGGGGTCTGGCCATTGGAAGGTGTCTTTGTCTACGCGCTCGACGCCCAGTCTGGCGCGGTCAAATGGGTCAACGATCGTTGTGGAGCGTTGTATGGTAAGCAACCGCATGCGGGAGCCGAAGCTTTAGGAGGGCTCTCACCGCAAGGATACTTGTTGGTTCATGGAGATCAACTGCTCGTCCCCTGCGGTGCGGCGCGACCGGCGACTTTCGATCGCCACAGTGGCGAGTTAATCGATTTCACTCTGCCGTCCGAAGGAAGCTTTCCCGGCGGCTGGTTTATGCAACTCGCCCCGGAAGTTGCCCGCGATATTCGACGCGGCAAAATTGAGTTTGACAGTGTTGTCAATCGCGATTTGCATGAAGGTGGATCGCGCACGGGCGAAGGAGTTGCCGGATTGAGGGCTCAGGTTAGGCTGGGCGGAACACTGCTGAAGTATGCTGACGGAGTGCAGGGGGTTGATGGTGACATTCACAGTGTTGTTGCTGCCAACGGTCGACTGTTCGTCACTACTCGCGACGGTGCGATTTTTTGTTTTGGCGATACCGAAGCTTCACCGATCGTTCATACGGCCCAAGCTGTCCGCAAGCCAAATCTCGATAAGACACTGGCGTCAGCCATTGCCCGCTTACGCACGCTAACCGGCGTTCGTGACGGTTACGCGCTCGTGCTCGGCACGCGTGATGGCCGGTTGGCGGAACAATTGGCTGCCGACACAAATCTCAATGTCATCGCATTAGCCCCCGCTGAATCGGATGCCGAGACGATACGACGACGAATCCTTGAACCTTCCCTACCGGCCGGCCGGGTGTCGATCGTGGCGGGCAAGCTCGAAGAAGTCGCGTTTCCGCCGTACCTCGCCGATCTGATTGTGATCGAGGACAAGGATGCGACGGGGCTCAACACGAGCGCTGAATTTTTGCTGATGTTATATGATCGACTCAAGCCGTATGGGGGTGTTGCCTGCCTTGCCGTCGAACCAACGCGAGACAAGGAAATTCAGGTGTGGCTCCGCGATGCTGGACATAGCGAAGCCCGGGTTGAACGAAACGGTGACTTGCTGCTCGTCCGCCGGGTGGGTGCGTTACCTGGCGCTGTCGATTACACAAATGACTGGAAAGCGCCTGACGCCCGCGTGCGTGCGCCTTTGGGAATTTTATGGTTCGACGATTCTCTGGCACGCTTCAAACGCGCCCCCCAACCGATGATCGTAGGCGGCGTCATGATTTCGCAGGACAAGGATTGGCAAGGCAAAGTCGATAAGATGGGGCCCGTCAACCATTTCCATCGAGATGGAACCGGGCGGTTCCGCTTGCTCAAGGAAACATTCATGGACGTCTATACCGGCCGCGTCATGTCTCACGACGAGGCTGAATCACGATTAGAGCAAATCCCTAAAACATCGCCCGCCGAATTTCGCCCACCATATCAATTTCGTCCACCGTACGTTGAGGCACATTTGCAGGAACTGGAGTCCCGAGGCGAGAAGCCGAAGTCCTATCCGTTTCAGCGGCAGGCTGATAAGGGGCAAATGACGAGTCCGCTGACTGGGCTCATTGAGCCACGCTGCTATGTCAAGAGTTATGGCTGCGACGGCGGCGTGGACTATGGCAACTTGATTACGATGCGCTCGGCGACTCCTGCCTTCTATGACAAACGTATTGAAAGTGGCACCGTTAATATTGCCGGTCCACGCTCTGGTTGTACGAATAGTGTCATTCCGGCTAACGGTGTCTTGAACATGCCGTATTTCTACGAGGGCTGCACTTGTAGTTACCCGCTGCCAACCGGCGCGGCGCTAATTAGTATGCCGCAGACTTTCGAACAATGGACTGCTTGGGGCCCGGGCACCGCGAAACCAATTGTGCGCGTCGGAATGAACCTGGGTGCGCCCGGCGACCGGATGACTCACAGCGGAACTTTATTTCTTGATCACCCCAGCGTGGGCGGGCCCTCGCCCGCGATAAAAGTTCAGACTCAACCGGCGGAACCTGACTACTTTTATCACCATTCCCTATTCATGCAGGCAGGGAAAGGCTGGCCTTGGGTCTGTGCCTCCGGCGCACAAGGCCTCGAGTATTTGCGTCTGTCGGACCTGAAGCCCGGTTCCTTCACTGTACGGTTGTACTTTGTCGAACCACAACACACTGTGGCCGGAGCCCGTGTGTTCGATGTCTCTCTTCAGGGAGAACCTGTGCTCTCGAATTTCGATATCTTCGTCGAAGCTCAGGGCAAGATGAAATGCTTGGTCAAAGAAATCACAGGTGTTCAGCTCGATGGCGATTGCACGCTCACCTTCACCACGCATCACGGTCAGAGCTTGCTAAGCGGGATCGAACTCGTGTCGACGGGGCTGCCACTAGATCCGCTGCCGAAATATGGAGCGGACGCACGAAAGTAGCACGTTGGTCTTCGACGAGGAGAATGTTTACTTGCTTCTGCGGTTCCGTATGCCGCTGATCGGATTCCTCGTTCAATCCATTCACTTGGGGTGTGAACTCGGGGTGGTGTCCCGCTCATCAAATCGTTTGAGGGTCATACAAGTAATTTTCCGCCGTGCTTTGCAAGGCGGAAACGTTAACAGTCAGATCGCAGATTACACTCGCAAGATATACGAAAACACCATGATTTCCATCTTTGATAAACAACAAGAACTGGTTTGTGCATTGACCTCCCCCCATAGAATTGCACCACAGTGAGTGAGAGAATCTTGATCGGGCTTCCTGCCGGGAAAGGACTTTCAGAATGCCTCAGAAACGTCACACAGTGGATCAGATTGTTGCCAAGCTGCGTAAAGCGGATGTGGAACTCGGCAAGGGCAAGAAGGTGCCCGAAGTTTGCAAGCTGCTATAAGTCGTTACTCAAAGTCAGTGAACAGACCTATTATCGCTGGAGGCAGAAGTAGGGTGGCATGAAGCCAGAGATGGCCAGGCAACTGAAGGCTTTGGAGAAAGAGAACGCACGGCTGAAGAAGATGGTCGCTGAGCAGGCTCTCGATAGGGAGATCCTCAAGGAGGCCGCCAAGGGAAACTGGTAAGCCCTCAACGCCGTCGACGCACAGTGTCCACCATGCGTAGCCGTTTGGGGCCAGGTAGAGTCTCGGAGCGTCGTGCGTGCCGCGTTCTCGGGCAACCACGCAACACCCAGCGATATCAATCGCATCGGGCGGACGATGAACCGGGCTTACTGCACGAGATGCGTTTACTGGCTCGTCAACGTCCTCGCTTTGGATCCGGACGGTTTGATCGGTTGCTGACGCAGCAAGGTTGGTCCGTGAACGAGAAACGCGACCATCGACTTTGGAAGCGAGAGCATGTGCAAGTTCCACGCAAAAAATCGCAAGCGACGATTTCTTGGCGGAAGTGAGAATGGTTG
>JAPKCI010000332.1 GCA_028823035.1 Rubripirellula sp. | reverse complement strand
GAACGTCCCAGTGAACGTCCCAGTGAACGTCCCAGTGAACGTCCCAGTGAACGTCGCTGTCCTCGTCGCTGTGATGCTGACGATTGCTGGCTGTGGCAAAAGCACAGAAGGCCCGACAACAGCGGAATTGCTGCGTCAACAACAACTTCGAAAAAGCCAGGAATTCGCAGCGTCGAAAACCATCGAACAGCGTCTCACCACGGCGCAAGAGTTCTTTGAGGACGACAACTTCTCGTTAGCAGAACGGGAATTGAACCGAATTCTGATGACTGACCCCGCTGACCACGGAGCGTTGCTGCTGTCAGCAAAAATTGAGGCCAGACAGGGGAACCACCAAGACGCCGTTGAGATCCTCGATTCAATTGATAACGGAGACCCTGTTCTCCAGCGTGAAACAACATGGCTGGCTGCCGACTGGCTGATTGAATCTGGTGACTACGTAGTCGCCGAGCAAAAACTGAACCAGTTGCTAAAACTCGACTCTAACCTGACGCGTGTCCATCGTACCCTAGCGACGATCCTGAATAATCAAGGACGCCGAATCGATGCAGCGCCGCACTTGTTGGCATTGGCAAAGTTAGGTGTCATTCGAGAAATCGAATTATTTGCCATGACGACTTATGGCAACCCGTTCATCGACACCACACTTGCCAACCCAACTCGCAACGCGGGATTCGTGCCCGCCATGCTGGCCACAGCGAGAGTGTCACGCAGCAAAGGAGATGTACAAGACGCAGTAGCACTGACAGAACGACTGCGAACTGCGTTTCCAAATTCCACCGCGATCGCAGCTTTTCTCGGTCGCCTGTACACCGACATGCAGAATGAAGATGCACTGAGAGCATGGTTTTCGGAGCTTCCTGAGTCCATCCAACGCGAACCCGAATACTGGTCCAGCATGGGATTGTGGTTGCAACGCCAGGACCGTCATCGCGAAGCCATTCGCTGTCTGGGTGAAGCAGTCGTGCGTGATCCAACCAACCGATTCGCCTATCAAGCTCTGGAACGATCGCTGCGATTCACAGGCGAGCACGCCAAAGCCGACATTGCATTCAACCGAGAGCAAAGGCTCCACGAGGCATCCCAACTTGCCAGAGAGTTCGGTTCAGAACGGGGCACGAAGCAGGAAATGAATCGCATGGCGGACATTCTATGGGACCTCAAGCGACCTTGGGAGTCTGTCGCATGGCGAGAAACCGCACTGAAATACTACTCGGGCACTCAGGTTGAAAAAGATCGGGTGACTCAATCCCGTGAGGCACTTCACCAAGATGACAAATCCGCCACACCTGAGTTTCTGGCCTGTGGTCTCGACCTCAAGGCGTGGCCGTTACCGAAAACCAGTGACATCGCCGCCGCCATCCGGAGTCAGTCCAACCAGAAGGCGACCGGTCCGATCAACGAAGTGCCGATTGATCTGAGTGATGTCGCAACTGCCGCCGGTCTGGAATTCAAGTATGACAACGGCGACCAGAATCGCGACGACGATTCGGTCTTTATCTATCAATTGACAGGTGGCGGAATCGGCGTCATTGACTACAACCTTGATGGCTGGATGGATTTGTACTTCAGCCAGGGCGGTGGCAAAGCTTTCGAAGCCGAAGGATCGCAGCCCAATCAGTTGTTTGCCAACCGTGATGGAGAACAGTATCAACGCGTCACCAACGAGACGAGCACAGGTGACCGCGGGTATGGACAAGGCGTTGCGGTTGCCGATCTGAATCAGGATGGTTTCCCTGATCTGGTGATCGGTAACATTGGCCCCAATGTTGTCTACATGAACAACGGCGACGGCACTTTTTCAGCCAGACTTATTCCACTTGGAGATCAGCAGGGCGGCTGGACAACCAGCATCGCATGCGGTGATCTGAGTGGTGATCACCTGCCGGAAATCGTCCAAGTCAACTACATCCAAGACCCTCAGGCCCTGACGACACCTTGCACACCCGACTCAACCAATTGCAGCCCCCGTATCTTCCAACCCGCCGCCGACGCGATCTGGCAGGTCGAGCAGAATGGGAACATCATGGCGTGGAAGGGTTGCCAGGAAATCAGCAACAAACCCAACTTTGGTTTCGCAGCATTATTGGCTGACTTTGACGGCAACCCTGGCAACGAATTGTTCATTGCCAATGACACGCGTCCAAATCATTTCTGGACCGCAACTCAAAACGAAGCCGGGACCGAACGCTCGCTGAGCGAGAACGCAAAACTGTTCGGATGTGGATCGGATTCCACAGGACGCCCCCGCGGATGCATGGGGATCTCACATGGAGACCTCGACCACAACGGCAAACTCGATCTGCTTGTCACCAACTACTGGAACGAAGCGTCCGACGTCTACCTGCAACGAGATACGGGTCTTTTTGTGCCAGCCAACCTTGATTTCGGAATTTTTTCTGCCAGTCGCAAGACAGTCGGTTGGGGGACGCAGGCAGTCGACTTTGACCGCAATGGCTGGCTTGACCTTGCCGTCCTCAATGGACATGTGGTCAATAAACCTGGCAGTAAAGAGCCCTTCGAAATGCAACCCCAACTGTTCCAGGCCCTTTCCAATGGCTCATCCACCCGTGTGCCGGTTTTCCCGCTCGGCCGCTATTGGGCTGACCCCAAACTCGGACGCACGATGGCAGTGGTCGACTGGAACGGCGACTCGAAACCCGACCTGGTTACCAATCACCTTGACGCTCCGGTCGCTCTGTTGAGCAACAATACCGCCGCTGGCAACAGCCTTCAAATCGAACTCAAAGGAACCAGCAGCGAACGGGATGCCATCGGAGCCAAAGTCACGGTCACCTGCGGGCAACAATCATGGTCACAATGGGAAGCAGGTGGCGATGGATTCCTGTGCAGCAACGAAGCGGTCTTGGACTTTGGCCTCGCCAATGCCAGTTCCGTCGACCGCATCAAAGTTCACTGGCCATCCGGACAACGCCAGGAATTCAACGACCTGAAAGTCAATCAACGCTATCTGATCATCGAAGGTGAAGCAGCGGCCTTTCCCCGTGATTGACAAAGCCTGCAGCCGATGCGAACAACCGATCGCATGACAGGGTCAGCGCCGTTACTCAGCGCCGTTACTCAGCGTTGAAATGCGGATGTCTGACCTTCCACGATCAGATACCTCTGGTTCAGTGGCAGATTGTCCAAGACAGTCCGTTTCCCGCTCGGCCATTGCACTTCGACCCGAGCTGGCTGTGAGACATCACCGAGCCCAAAATGCACCAACGATTCGTTGCTGCACATCAACCCGTCACCACCAATTTGCCAACCAGTCCAGCGTTCATCCGCTACTGAAACCTGAACTTCTGCTCCGATTGCTTCACGCTCACTGAGGACGCCCGACAGTTCGATTTGCAACCAATTTTGAACCGTCGAGTTGTTTTGCAACAGGGCGATGGGCTGATCAAGATGACTTGCAATCAGATCGATGCGTCCATCCTGATTCCAGTCCAGGGTGGCAAGCGTTCGTCCCAGTTTCTTGCGTCCCCAGTAGTCGCCGCCAGCAGCACCCGGCTGCAAAAGAAAACCGTCGCTGTGGCCGCGCAGAAGTTGCGGGAGCATCCGAAACGGGATGTCATTGACCCGTCCGTCATACACGTGTCCATTAAGAACCGCAATGTCCTGCCAACCATCGTTGTCAAAATCGGCTGCCTGAGTCCCGAAACCGAGGACTCCAAATGACGGTTGGACAAGCCCCTTGCGAGCAGCCTGGTCGCTGAAAGATCCTGTTTTGGATTGCAAGAACAGATTGGATGACTCGTTTTCGAAATTGGTAACGTGCAGATCCAGCGTCCCGTCCCGATTGAAATCTGCCGATGCAATTCCCATGCAAGCCTGACTATTACCGCCACGGCCAATGCTGCATCCATGCAGATTTCCCGCCTCGACCAAATCAAAACTACTGATCCCCGAGTTGGGCGATGGCTGACTCAGCCAGTAATGGTTGAAGTCACCATCATTGGAAATGAAAAAGTCGTTGCCATGTTTGCGGTCAAAATTTGCCATTACCACCCCAAATCCCAACTTGGCCGTGGGACTTGATCTGGAAAATGACTCACTAGGAACAAAATGTCCCTTGGAGTCAGCTATCAGGATCCGGTCGTGACTTTTACGAAACGCCTGAGGTTGGCAATCCAGATAGTTGTCAGTGCAACGAAGATCGAAAACATCTTTTCCATCGATGTAATTGACCTCAACGAGATCTGGCAAGTGATCTCCATTGATATCCCCCAAACCGATACTGGACGTCCATTGGAAGGGATTATCCGCCAACAACCCATTTGCCTGGCGGAAAGTTCCATCGCCTTGATTCAGGTAAATAGAATTTGAACCGATGTTTGCGACAAGAAGATCCGGGAAACCATCCTGATTGATATCACCAACGCACACTCCCTGTCCAAACTGTCGGTCTCCCGTCAGTGTTTCGTCAGTGACCTCAACAAATCGTTTGCCTGGCAGTAATCGAAACAGCTGGTTCGCAGTGCAATCATCAACCACACGCGGGTCACCACCCGATTGCACGACATAGATATCACATTGTCCATCAAGGTCGTAGTCAAAGGCAGCAAGACCGCCACCATTGACTTCGTGTATCGCGTAGGGCCTGCCATCCAGGGGAAAACCGCTGACAAACGTCGTTTCGATCCCAACATTGGCTGCCACATCATCAAATGCGAGGTTGGCCTGTTTGCGAACCACTGAAAGGGAATCCCGCCCCTTGGACAATGCTGTCAGCTCAGGGACGGGCCATTGCTCCGCAGAAAAACCGAGCATTGTTTGGATTCTGGCCTTTTGCAGTTGTTCGGGACTGGCTCCCTTTTCCCATTCAAGGATTCTCTGGTGACGGCGATTCAATTCAGGGACACTCTGCTGAAATGTCCCGCTCTGTTTGACAGCCTGCATCAACCATGCAGCCGCTTCCCAAGGACGAACCTGTTCCTGGAGTTTCCCGGCGATCCACTTTGCTTTGTCAGCGTCAGCATCTTTAGCGATACGAAAGATCTGGTCGAGGTCGGCCAGTCGTTGACGGAGGAACGCTGCATGTTCGAATTCGCCGATTCTGGAACAGACGGCAATCATCTCGCGGAGCGATTCGCGATCTGTCGGATCACACCGAATCGCTTCACAGAACGCCCCGATTGCCTCTTGGTCTTTTTCGTCCCAGGACAAAAGCATCCCCACGGCGAACCAGTACTCACCCTGTTCCGTGATCCCTTCAGGGACATCGACCAGGAAATTCCTCAGTTCATTCAGGCGATCACAATCGGCCAGCATCCGGCAGCGGAAAGCCGCGGCTGCCGCTGAATCCGGAAACTTGTCAGTGATGCGTTTCGCAAGTACCAACTGGTCCGCAGGATCTGACTTACTTGTTGAATACTCGTAGCGGAGTTCGCCCAGACTAAACAGGGAAAGCGGGGCGTCTTTGGTGTAGTTATCGAACGACATGAGCAGAAACGGCCCACGCAAATCAATCAGACTCAACACTTCCAGTTGCTGAACATCCTTCATGCGAATCAGTTCTCGGACATGCTTACTCGCCGCCATCCGGCGTCCCTGGGCATTCAGGAACTGAGCTAACAAACGGTGCACCTGAACGACATTCGGGCTGACCTTGACCGCTCGGACAAGATCGGCTTCGGCCATCGTAAATTCCTGGCAACGTAAATGACACTGAAACGCCACCATTAGCATTGGACCTGCAATCGACGCATCTGTTTCAGCCACGCGGACGGCCAAGTCACCGGCTTCGCGAAAGTTACCCTGCTGTTGTTTGATTACGACAATCAACTGCAGGGCGATTGAATCAGTCGGGGACACCAGCAAGATTTGCTGAACCAGTTGAAGTGCCTCGTCTGTTTTCCCCTGCTGCAACAGCGTCTGAGCGTCGCGCAACTTCTGCTCATCACTCTGAAACTCAGCAATATCGCCCGCCGTCTCTGTCTGTTGCTGTCCTGATTCTACGCGTGGATCGCTGTCTTCGTCAGAGCGACAGCCCAGCACCTGCATGACCAGACAAAAGCTGACCACAAGTGGGAGTTGAAATTTAGATGGGTAACGCTGCAACATTTGGAACAGGTATTTCAAACATTTGAAACAGGTATTTCACGGTGTCAAAGCAAAGTCCAAAGCTGGGCAAGCACCTGAACTCAGCGGCAGATCATTCACACCAACCGCGAATATCAACCGCGCCAGTCACCGCGAATATCAACCGCGCCAGTCACCGC
>JAPKCI010000331.1 GCA_028823035.1 Rubripirellula sp. | reverse complement strand
ATCGACCCAGACAAAATCGACCCAGGCAAAATCGACCCAGACAAAATCGACCCAGGCAAAATCGACCCAGACAAAATCGACCCAGACAAAATCGACCCAGACAAAATCGACGCTGCACGGATCGACCGCATCATGCATCGAGTACTTGCGAGGGCAGCTTCGGAACCCGAAAGGCAGATTTTGCTTGGCGGCTTGAATCGTACCCGTCACCAGTTTGCGGATGGTTCAACGGACGCCCTCGCATTGATCTCGGTGGGTGAATCCGCCTGGGACAAGACACTTGATCCGACAGAACTGGCAGCATGGGCGAACCTTTGCCTTGCCGTCCTGAATTTGGACGAAACGCTAAATCGAGAATAGAAATCACTTAGAGCGACTCAACTCATGAATCCGCTGGAACATCATCGGCAGCATCTCAATCGCCGACATTTTTTTGGTCGCACCGCCACAGGGATTGGGACTGCGGCATTGGCCTCGCTGTTGCAACGCGATGGGTTTGCAAGCGATGGGCCGTCAACCAACGGAACACCAAAAACAGCAAGGGTCGGAGGCCTGCCCTCGCTGCCCCACTTTGCTCCCAAAGCAAAGCGGGTGATCTACCTGTTTCAGAATGGTGCTCCCACGCACGTCGATCTTTTTGACTGGAAACCGAACCTCAAAAAGCGGCATTCCGAACCCGTTCCAAACTCTTACATCAACGACCGGCGTTTTAGCACGATGACGGGTAACGCCGATGGCAAGTTGCTGTTGGCACCCGTCGAACCGTTCGCCCAGCATGGTCAATCGGGCGCCTGGGTCAGTGATTTCATGCCACACACGGCCAAGGTCAGTGATGAACTTTGCTTTGTAAAAAGCATGCACACGGAACAGGTCAACCATGCCCCGGCAATCAATTTCAACCTTAGCGGCGGCGAGATGCCAGGCCGCCCGACCCTGGGAGCCTGGCTGTCCTACGGGCTGGGGTGTGAAACGGATGAGCTTCCGTCGTTCGTGGTCATGACCAGCATCACCAAAAACACCAGCTGCGGGCAAATCTTCTATGACTTCTATTGGGGCAGTGGTTTCCTGCCATCTCGCTATCAGGGTGTAAAATTCCGGGCCAGCGGTGATCCCGTGCTCTACGTCTCGAACCCTGACGGTATCAGTCGTGAAGTACGGCGAGGCTGGCTGGACGATATTGCAGCGATCAACGAGTTGAAGCTGAAGGAATTCGGCGATCCGGAAATTGCAACACGAATTGCCCAATACGAAATGGGATTCAAGATGCAATCCAGCATCCCGGAACTCGCTGATTTTTCGGACGAATCGCAGGAGACACTTGATCTCTATGGACCAAATGTAAAAGAGGCTGGGACGTTTGCTCACAACTGCCTGCTGGCTCGGCGTCTCGTCGAACGCGGCTGCCGCTATGTGCAGCTGATGCACGCGGGCTGGGATCAGCACAACAGCTTGACCACTGAACTTTACAGCCAGTGTCGTGACACTGACCAACCAAGTGCCGCGCTGGTCATGGACTTGAAACGTCGTGGTTTACTGGAAGACACATTGGTCATTTGGGGAGGCGAGTTTGGACGAACGCCATTCCTGCAGGGCGACATCAACAACCGACCACGGTGGGGTCGCGATCATCACCCCTACGCCTACACCGTCTGGATGGCGGGTGGCGGTGTGAAACCGGGAACCAGCTACGGTGAAACCGATGACCTTGGCATCAATGTCGCTGAGGATCCCGTGCATGTGCATGATTTCCAGGCCACTCTGATGCACCTGATGGGAATTGATCACGAACGCCTGACTTACAAGTTTCAGGGACGCCAATTCAGGTTAACTGACGTTCACGGCAACGTCGTCCAGGATATCCTCGCCTGACTCGCCCATTTTCTGTTTATACTGTGCACGCTGCAAAGTACCGGATGGCAGGTAAAGTACTGCATGACCGCAGATACTCTAACTACGTCTACCTGAACAACAAACTACGATCTCGACCATACATTAACACCAGCCTTTTACAGGTGAATTGATGACAGACCACTCACAGATTCGTCGACGCCGATTCATAGCTCTCTCCGCAGCAGGCATTGCCGGCAGCAGCCTGCTTTCTAGTTCTGGCAAGCAAGCCTCGGGTGCCCCACTGGCCGAAGATAAACCATGGCTACGAAAGACACTCAAAGTCGGCATGATTCGCTCTAAGGGATCGTTGACAGAGAAATTCAACATTGCCAAGGAAGCAGGCTTTGAAGGAGTCGAGTTGAACGTTCCCGGCATCGATGTCGAGGCAGCCAAGAAGGCGTCCAAGGAAAGTGGAATCATCATCGACGGCACCGTCGGCGGCTACCATTGGGGCAAACGACACACCGACCCCGACCCCACAGTACGAGCGGTGGCGCTAGAGAAACTCAAGCAGGGCCTGATCGAAACCGCTGCGGTGGGTGGCGACACAATGTTGCTGGTACCCGGGCACGGAAAAGACGGAAGCGATGCTGAAGTCATGCAACGCGCGCAAGCCGCCATCAAGGCTGCTCTTCCCATTGCCAAGGAACAGGGAGTCGCCATTCTGATCGAAAACGTCTGGAATGATTTTTGTTACGACCACGAGGGTGGCAATGACCAGACCGCCGACCGCCTTGCCGCCTTCATCGATTCCTTTGACTCGCCTCTGGTCGGCGTGCAATACGACATCGGAAATCACTGGAAGTATGGAGATCCAGCCGAATGGATTCGCACTCTCGATAAACGCATCAAGAAGCTTGACACCAAAGGTTTTTCGCGTAAGCAGGGCAAGTTCACCAAGATCACCGAGGGCGACATTGACTGGCCGGCAGTCGAAAAGGCACTGCGAGATATTGGTTTCACTGGTTGGCTGGCGGCCGAGGTGGGTGGCGGAGATCTCGAACGCCTCAAAGAAGTCATCGCTCACATGGACGAATCGTTGAACTGCAACAAGAGTATCGCGGGTGCCGGCTGAACATCGTCCGCAGAATCGAGAACCATCGGGTACCTGTCACGTCGCCGTGATGCCAACCGAAATCGTGCAATGGCTGGGTGATAGATCACCCCGAGTCATCGTCGATGGTACCTATGGTGGTGGTGGCCACTCCGCCCTGCTGCTCAATGCGCTGCCGCCGGGCAAGGGACACCTGGTAGGACTCGACCGTGACCCTGCGGTCAGTGAACGTGTCGAATCTGAATCACACGACCCAAGACTGAACGTGTTTCTAGGCAGCTATGAGCAGGTTCCCAAAGCGCTGGCAGCTCTCGATCTGACCAAAGCTGACGGTGCTCTGCTTGACCTTGGTTTGTCGAGCGATCAACTGGCTGACCCGCACCGCGGTTTCAGTTTCACACGCGGCTCGGCCGAGCTGGATCTTCGCTTCGATCCCGAATCGGGTGAGTCGGCTGCGCAGTGGCTCGCTTGGCACAAAGAAGACGAGATTGCCAACGCAATCTATCAATATGGTGAAGAAAGGTTCAGTCGGCGAATCGCACGCGAGATCGTTGCCAGAAGACGGCGTGAGGCTGCAGTGAAACGCGTCGAAGACCTTGTCGATGTTTGCAAACGGTGCGTACCACGCAGCAAAAACCACGATATCCATCCGGCAACGCGGACGTTTCAAGCGTTACGGATCGTGGTCAATGATGAATTGGGAGCACTGGAACGAACACTGCAATCTGCCCCAGACTGGATCACCGATCATGGGCGACTTGCCATCATCAGTTTCCACTCGCTCGAGGACCGAATCGTCAAGAATGCATTCCGTGATGACCCACGATGGAAGGTCCTGACCAAAAAACCTCTCCGCCCAAGCGACGATGAAGTCAATCAGAACCCACGCAGTCGAAGCGCGAAACTGCGTGTCGCGGAACGTGTGCCCAATGCTGAACAACAGACGACCGGCTCGGCCTGATCAAGTTGGTCATGACTGAAAGACGTGGTCAGTTGCGATAGACGGGATTATAGCCGTCGTAATAGGGAGCGACCGGATACGGCGTCCTCGGGCCCGATGGATAGGGGTTGAATGGACTTGGCTGAGGTGTGATCGGACGATACCTGTCCCGACCCGCAGCAGTTCCAGTCCGATGTCCACGCCCCGTATTAGGGCGACCACCGGATCCAGCAGAACCAGATGGCATCCCATTGCCGGGCGTCATCTCGCCTTGACCGGGTCCACTACGTGGAAACATCAACTCGCCCTCGGGGATTGTGCCGTCCACGGGAATTCCCACGCCGTCCCGTCGGGGAACTGCAGACATGGTTGCCGTTGGAGGCAAAAGCCCGTCACCAGGTGCGGCAGACGGCAACGCATCACTTGCTGCGTAGACGCCAGACTGTGCAGGGTATCCAGCACCGCCAGGGTATCCACCACCACCACCAGGGTATCCAGCACCACCAGGGTATCCACCACCACCACCAGGGTATCCACCACCACCAGGGTATCCACCACCACCGCTCAAGCCTGCACCCCGATAGGGATCATAAGCAGAAGGCCCGTAGAAACCTCCGCCCAAATTCAAACCGGCGTAGGGAGGCCCCCAATTAGGATAAGGCGTGCTGTAGGGACGATACGGAAATCGCCATTCCCCGTAGGGTCGCACCGGATCACCCCATTGCTCTACACGGTGGTAGTTATCAGCGGATTGGCCGTAGTTCAAAGAGCTACGAGTATGGGTGTACCCACTGGTGCGAAAATTCGCTGGCTGGGGAACCGATGGCGCCTCAATCGGCGTGTACTGCGTGATTCGTGATCCTGTTTTCGAATCATGGCTATAGCGACTTGGATACGTAAGCCAGTCGGCCGCCGAAATGAACGGCGAAAAAGAGACCACGGCGAGAAGGATGATTGCGAATCGCATAAGCGCCAACATACTTCCAAAATTCAGGGGTGCTGGAATTCCACTCCATTTTTCCTAAACTTTCCGGAAGACTCAATCGCTACAATCGTTATAATCGCTACAACCGCTATAACCCCTACCTCGATTAAAGCTGATGCAGGCCGCTAAAGCCGACGCAGGCCATCTTCGTTCGTTGGATTGGGAAGTTCGGCATCAAGCTCATCAATCCGAGCAAGCGTTTCGTCATCCAGCACGAGGTCTCTGGCCAGCAACGACTCCTCGAGTTGCGCCAGAGTGGTGGCCCCAATGATGGTCGAGGCTACGAAGTCGTGTTGACGACTCCACGCCACCGCCAATGCTGTGACCGTGGTTCCAACCGAAGCTGCAATCTCGCTGAGGCGGCTGGTGGTTTCCAGCGTTCGAGGATTGACAAACCGCTTGGCCATTTTCTTCTGGCGGGCATCCCCATCGACCAGATAGGCACTGAACCGGGCTCCCGGCGGATGATCTGACTGATATTTACCGGTCAAAACACCTCCTCCCAGCGGTGAATAAGGCAACAGACTGACCTGTTCTCGACGGCAGACCTGCGCCAATTCGCTCTCGCAACGGCGGTTGATCAGGCTGAAGTTATTCTGCACCGTCTGATAACGCTCGACGCCATGGCGACTAGCCGCCCACAAGCTTTTCATCAGGCCCCAACTGGTTTCGTTGCTGCAGCCGATGACACGGACTTTTCCCGCATCTCGCAATTCGCCTAGCACACCCAAAACTTCCTCGTAAGGCATCCCATGATCGGGCCAATGGGTTTGATAGAGATCGATATAATCTGTACCCAACCGCTGCAAGGATGCTTCGCAAGCCGCCACAATCTGCCGGCGATCGAGGGCTGTTTTGCCATGCCGCACGGGGGGCGTGAACCACCCGTGCCCGGGTCCTGTTACTTTGGTCGCGATGATCGCGGCTTCCCGAGGTTTGGTTTTCAACCACCGTCCGACGATTTCCTCAGTAATCCCAAATCGCTCGACCGACGGAGGCACCGGGTAAATTTCTGCGGCGTCGAAAAAATCGATGCCAGCCTCCCAGGCACGATCGCAAATCGCATGACTCGTCGCCTCATCACTTTGGCCCCCAAAAGTCATGGTTCCCATGCAGATATCAGAAACCACCACGCCGCTAGCCCCCAAACGTCGACTCTCCATTACTTGCATCTCTCATTTGAATTGGTGGCCGAAAAGATTGCCCCGTCCCTGACCGTGGCATAATCGTTGCTAGAATAACGTCTGATTGCCCGATTTCCTTCCCCCTAAGCATTGTGACTTGGCCCCAGCATTGTGACTTGGCCCCAGCATTGTGACTTGGCCCCGGCATTGTGACTTGGCCCCAGCATTGTGACTTGGCCCCAGCATTGTGACTTGGCCC
>JAPKCI010000330.1 GCA_028823035.1 Rubripirellula sp. | reverse complement strand
CCTGATCGCGGAACTCGAAGCCGCCTTGCCGACTTACCACAACCACGAATCAGCACTTCAGTCTTACAAAACCGCGCAGGATCGAGCTACGGCTGCAGTGGATGGCATCAGGGATGCGAAACGTCAGTGGTCAGCCACACTTGACCGGCTTGGCTTGAGTGATTCCATGTCACCATCCAGCGTCCGAAACTTAAGCGATGGTTACGAGGCACTGCAAACCAGCCGCCAACGGCTTGATGAACTGCAGGCCGAAAAAGATCAGCGTCGTCGTGAGCGTCAAGCGATTGCCAAGCGCATCGAGTCGCTTTACTGCGAAGTACTGGCAGCCAATGAGACGGACTCAGAACAAAATTCCGATCAGGATCAGGACCTTGGATCCAGCCGTCATCAGCCAGGCCCAGCGCACAGCAGTCCGCTGGAAATGCTGAATCACTTGCAGGGTGAACTCTCCCGTCAACAGCACTGGATCAAGCGGCGACGGGAACTGAAAGAACAGGACTTGCAACTAAAACGCCAACAGAGTTCGCACCATCGTGCGATCGAGCGTGGAGACCAGCAACGTCGTGCCATGTGGGCAAAGTGTGGGGTTGCAACTCCCGAGCAGTTCTACCAAATGGTCGATCGCAAAGCTCAACTGGCAGAGATGAACAAGCAATATGCGGACTTCGAAAAACAGATCCGATCCATGGTGGGAAACCATGTCGAATACGAAGACGTCGAAGCTGTCATGGACGACACGACAGCAGCGGATCTGGAGAGACGCTGGGAATCCCTGACCTCACGCATGAGCGAAACAGAGACCCGGGTTGCACAGTTGCGCACACAGCAGGGACAGTTGGCTCAGGAAATGAAACAACTGGGCGATGATTCCCGTTTGACAGTGGCACAGTTGGAACTTGGCTGCGTTGAACGCCGTATCGAAACAGCTGGTCGCCGCTGGCAGACACTCGCCATGGCAAGTTGTCTTCTGGAAGATGTTTGCGGAACCTTTGAGCGTGAGCGGCAACCCGAGACCCTTCGCGAAGCATCCACTTTCCTCAACCAGCTGACCGATGGTAAATACACGCGAATCTGGACCCCACTGGGGACCAACCAGCTGAAAATTGAAGATACCGCCAGCAATTCCATCCCGTTGGAAGTACTGAGTCGCGGCACCCGTGAAGCAGTCTTCATCGCCTTGCGTCTTTCGCTTGCCGCTGCCTATGCAAGACGGGGTGTTATGCTGCCGCTGGTTCTGGACGACGTACTGGTAAACTTTGATCGTAATCGTGCAATGCATGCCGCACGTACACTGCAAACCTTTGCTGAACTGGGCCATCAGGTGATGATGTTCACTTGCCACCAGCACATCGTCGACATTTTCCAGAGCATCGACGTCCAAGTGCGGATGATGCCAACTCAGGGTACGCCCGGCCGAGCCAGTGTGCTGGAACCTGTACAGATGCCTGTGCAGGAAGTCGAGGACGAGGACGAGGAAGAGGAAGAGGAAGAAGAAGAGATCGTCGCCGAGAACGACAGCGAAGAAGACGAGTTCGAGGAAGAACACGTTGAGCAGCCAGTCGTCGAGATACCAGCAGTTGCTGAAGATATTGAAGAACCTGAGCCAGAACCGGCTCCAACCGCGATTTTCATCCAGAAACCCAAACGGACAAAAAAGAAAAAAATCGAGCACGTCGAAGTAGCCGAGCCAGAACTCGAGTCAGTACCCACCATTGGCTGGACATGGTTCGAAGGTGACTCGAATGAACATGATTCGGTCGACCGTCTAGAAGACGTCGAGGATGCCTTGGCCTCCATCACGGGGGGTGATTGGCGAGAAGATGAGTTACTGCGAACACCAGACGAGATTCCGGAAGAAATCTGGAACCGCAACGATTCCTGGTGGGGCGGTGGGAGTTCGAATGAACCTCCCCAACCGCGCACCTTTGACAAATGATCCCGATCAGGAAATGCAGCGAAAACTGACATCTCGTCCTAGAAGAATCGACGCCGAAAACAGAGTCGACTGGGATCAAAGTCTGTGTTAATGCGTGTTGTAACGCGAACGCACAGAAAAAACTTCCCTCGCGGCAGGGCAGTGAAATCGACTATGGATCAAATTGTTGAGTGTCTTTTCTACCCTCCACTCCACAGGTGAACCTGCATGCTGCGTCTCTTACTCAAACTCTTCTCCCGTGCACGTCAAAAACCAAGTTTGCTCGATCATGGATCGGACAGTGTGGTGCTATTTGCTCAAGTTGAGAAAGTTGCACGGACGAACCTGACGGCTCCCCCCCTACCGGCACGCAAACAGTCGGCTCTGCCGTTGCCGAACCATCGAGAGCGGCTGCTTTCGATGATGCTTGAGCACACCAAAATGTGCAGCATTCGACGTTGCGAGCGGCTTCATGGCATGGGAATGGTGACAACCGGCGATCTGGCACGCGCGGATCTTGCCAAATTGGCTGAACGATTCGGAGCACCGGCAAAGGCATTACGTGTACTAAAACAATATCGACGCGCCATCCGGTTTGCAGCGTCCGTCCCCGGAATGATGCCACGGGATGCTCTGTTGTTGATCAGTATTCATCGCCGCAGTGTACGGGGTCTGGCATTGGAATCACCAGCAAGGCTGCACCGTGATTTAGAGCGATTCGCAGAAAGCACTTCAGGACGTCAGCAATTGCGTGGACGTCGAATACCAAGCACTCGTCGCCTCAAGAAATGGATCACCGAATGTGAGACAACGGCCAGTGCTTCTCCATTCCATTCGTTGGTGTCTTGAGCATCAACCGCACAATGCAATATTGTTTCTGTCCTGAGCCGTTCTCATTGATTTGCCCACCGGACAAGAAATTACAAGGCACTGCATGGAAACGACTGCGCGATACGTTCGCCTGCTACACTAGAATGACGATTCCATGTGGCGGGAAACAAAGAAAATGAGTGAACAAGAATCAGGGTGGTTTCTGAAGCATCGTGATGGCATCGAGCACGGGCCCTTTTTCATGCCGGACCTCGTGTCCGCGGCTCAGTCAGGGAACATTGCTACCGACACGACGCTGCGTCATGCTCGCCACACGCGTGATCAATGGGTACTCGCAACGCGAGTTGCAGTCATTGCCCAGCTATTGTCGCCTGCCGCCCCTGTGCAGCCTGCCCCCAATCCCGCAACGCCTACGCCTACGCCCCCACAACCAAAGCAAACGATTTTCCGCCCTGATGCTGCCCGAGTGACTCCCGCGACGGGAACCGGCACGTCCCAATCCACCGTCGCGCAGCGTGCGACTGCCGCCCCAGTGGAGAACGAGCGTGACACCGGTTCGCATCAGCAGACTCCAACGATTCGAACTGTCCGAGAAGATGCTCTGATTGTTCCAAGAACGTTCCCCGATGCGTTTTGCGCACTATTCGATTTTCGTTTCCGTTTTTTCATCACGCCGTGGATTATCAAGTTTTTGTGGGCTATCGCGTTCGCTGTCGCTTTGTTGATTGTCATCCAACTTGGTTATGACTCTTTGATCTCACCGAATCTGAATGCAACGAACAATACGGAACAAAGTGGTCAGAATTGGCAATTCGAGCCGTTGGATGGAATGCCATTATTGAGTGTTCCTGCAGTGCGTTACTTGATGATTACAATGGCCGTCTTTTGCGGACTACTGATGTTTCGCGTGATTTGCGAGTCTTGCATCGTGAGGTTTCAGGTTGCGGCAAACATCAGTGAACTCAAGTCGGTCATGAAGGAAAAGTCTGACTAACCCCAGGGGATGTGCCGAGCACGAGTTTGCTGCTGTACCTGTCAACAACATCCACCATTCGTCTTGGTCTTCTCTGCAGTAGTCCAGGTTTGAATGAAGACACAAGCAATGCCAAAATATAATTGCGAAACAGTGCTGTCAGACAGAAAATCCACCGAGCGATAAACGGGATGAATACGAAACTGGTAGCCCTGCGACAGTGCGCTAATCGGGTGGAAGCAGAAACGATACGTATTCGACTCGCATCTGAGGAAATCCCAGCGTTGATCACCGGTACCGATTCTGGGGCAGCGTTGAGTCTGGGAGGGGCGGCGACCTCTCGAATGGTGCGTGTGGAAGTCGACCAGTCAGATTATGAACTTGCCGATGCGTTGCTCGAGTCCGACCGTCAACGCACCCAGACAGTGGGTCCGTGGATTTGCCAACGTTGTTGCGAACACAATGAATCAGCCTTTGATGTTTGCTGGTCATGCACCAAGATCCGCGAAGCACGAGAAAACGAAGAAAAAAGGGTGGGAGAAGAAACCTGGCAGCAGTTGACCCCACTTGATCAAATTGAGCAGCCAAAAAAATCGGTGCCGCCCGCACCAGTGATCAATGATGATGGATTGGTGGATAATCCGATTGAGGTTCACAACGAATCTGTGTCCCGTTGCTCAAGGGCAGCGACTGTCGGGCTGCTGATCCTGCCGCCTTTTCTCTGCGTTTATGCGATCTATCTATTGCTGCGACTCGATCCGGCCGTCTATCAAGACCCTCGGACAAGGACACGGGTCTGGTTGATATGGGCTGCGAATGTTTTGATTCTGCTGCTGGGAACTGCATTTTGGGTGATGCTATAAGATGGGCACGAAGGCCTGATCAGCTACTTTTGATCACCCTGTTCGTTCCGGCGAAAGTACTCTCGTGGGAACGTTGCCTGGCCAGCTGCGCCGGGATGCCGCCATGGAAACCTCGGCCCCCGGTCTTCCAGCAGTGGCACGTCCCGACCATTGCTGTTGAACAAGAGTTCCCAAAGGCGTTTGTTCAAAGACGCAACCCGATCCGCATGCTCAGGACGATCAATGAGGTTGTTCATTTCCCCCGGATCCTGATCCAAATCATAAAGCTCATCCCGGTCCCAGAGACCATGGCACCGAATGTACTTCCAGCGTCCACCGATGATGGCGTGCAGCGTCGGCGTATGAGGGTAATTTCGTTCCCAGTAGTACTCATAAAGCAGATCGGTACGTTGCAACTGACCAGGATCAGCAGCACACAAGGCCGTCCAGAAACTTTGTCCATCCGCATCAGGTAGAGCAGGAGTGGAAGTTGCGTCCAGAATAGTAGGGGCCATATCGATATTGCCCACCAGCCCATCAAAACGCAACCCAGCGGGGATCTTCCCTTTCGCCATCATCAGCAACGGAACCTTTGCACTCGCTTCATAAGCCGTGCGTTTATCAATCAGACCGTGATCACCAAACTGAAAACCGTTGTCACCCATGTAAATGAACAGGGTATTTTCGGTCAGCCCTTTTTTGGCCAGATACATCGTTAAGCGTCCAACACTATCATCAACCGCCAGCAGCGACTCGCAGTATCGTCGATAGTAAACCTCCGGTGAAAATGCTTCGATGTTGTATCCGAACTCAGCGCCGTGACGACTATTTCGCTGATTACGAACCCACATCGGCAGATTACCGCGATCCATCTCGGCTACGGTAGGAGTTCGTATCGGCAGTTTCGCCTCTTCGTAACGCCCACGGTGACGATCAGCCGGAACAAAGTCAGCATGTACCGCCTTGTGACTGACATACATAAAAAATGGTTTGCCCGAATCACGAGCATCAAGCCAGTCAATTGCATAATCTGTCAGTTCGTCTGTGATGTATCCTTTCTGCTTGACGCGTTTTCCGTTGACGTTGAAACCATCGTAGGTTGTCTGCGGCACTTCACGCGTCGTTCCGTGACCATCCGGCCAGTAAGTGCCCTGACCCTTGAACGCAACCCAGTGGTCAAACCCTCTTTGGCGATCATCAATATCGCCACCCATGTGCCACTTGCCGATAAATGCAGTTTCATAGCCAGCCTTTTGCATCTGCTGGGGAAAGAAAACAAGTCCTGGATCGACAGGGTGGTAATTATCCACGACACGATGGTTGTGTGCGTACTGCCCCGTCAAAATTGAAGCTCGACTTGGTGAACACAGAGACGTGGTCACGTAAGCATGCGTCATCATCGCTCCATGCTTTGCCAGGGCATCAATGTGCGGTGTTTCCAAAAACGGGTGCCCCGCGGCGCCAAGGCAGTCGAAGCGGTGATCATCACACAGCACAAACACCACATTCATGCGTCTATTTTCCGCTGCCACGACGGGGCAGGCAGCAAGCCCAGCACAAACCCAAAGCACACATCGAACACCAAAACGAATCCGCTGAAAAATCATAAAATTGCTTAAGGAGTCGTGAAAAGAAAATTGAGTGAAGAGCCCTTGGCTGGAAAGCAAAATTGCATTTTGGCAAAATGCCAAAATGCCAAAATCAGTGATCCGCGTCCCAGCCTGCACTCAGAGCCCCAGTCTGCACTCAGAG